>NZ_JAQOSO010000092.1:30807-159957 GCF_030068505.1 Roseofilum capinflatum BLCC-M114 | reverse complement strand
CCTATTCCCTATTCCCTAGCGCGTTCATGTCCGCGAAGCGGAAAGCGCTATATCTCACATATTGCACTCAAAGAGCAACAGTCCACTACCTTCCGCGACCCTTCGGTAACACCGTTCTCCAATTCGTTCTCGCCCGTTTCAACTGCTGATCCGTCACCTTAGCCCCCGTTAAATTCGCCCCACACAAATTTGCCCCATTCAAATTTGCACTACTCAAATAGGCATAACTCAAATCAGCACCTCGCAGATCTGCCCCTTCCAGATTCGCATAATTAAAATAAGCTCGACTCAGATTCGCATCTCGGAGAATCGTCTGTTTCAAACGGGCCTTCGTAAAATCTGAGCGAAACAAATTCGCCCGTGCCAAATTCGTCTTCACAAACTTACATTCTCGGAAATTCGCCTCTGGAAACACCATCTCCTGAAGATTCAGGGCGCTCAAATCATGATCGACAAAATCTCGCCGCCCTTTAGCATAATAAGTCGCCAACTCCTGCTCCTTCAAACGAGTCGGAATCTTGGGCTTATTTGACCCCCCACTTGGCCCCGAAGTCGGGCCAGAATTGGCCTGAGTGGAAAGAGACGTATTAGAAAGCCCCGTATTCCCCCCGCCTCGTAACCTCGATTGGCGCGATCGAATCGACACCCCAAACCGAGACAAATGGGTACTCGGCCCAGAATTTCCCGTATTCCGGCTGCCTGTTCCTTTAGAAGAAGTGTCTGAGGTAGGTTTCACCGGCCCCGTTAACATCCCCTGAGCCAAACTATCCAAATAAGGCTCTAACTCCAAAGCCTTCAAAATATCTTGAGCTGACTGATACCGATGTTTAACCGACCCATCGAGCATTTTCTTCAACACACGAGTTAAATGGTCACTCACCTGTACCTGTCGTTCCCACAAAATTTCTCCCGTGGCCGGATCGTAACCCAAATCTTTCGGAGACTTACCCGTTAACAGATAGATACAGGTGACACCCACTGCATAAATATCACTGGCATAAACCGGTCTCAGAGCCATCTGTTCTGGCGGTGCATATCCGGGAGTGCCAATGGCAAACGCTGTTAATGCGGTTTGATCTGAACTATTATCGACTTTGGTCGGATTGACCTGATCCTTAACTGCCCCAAAATCAATTAAGACTAATTTTTTATCCTGATTGCGGCGAATCAAGTTGGCTGGCTTAATATCTCGATGAATGACTTGATTAGAGTGGATATACTCAATAACGGGTAATAATTCACTTAAAAACTGCTTGATTCCTGCCTCTGTAAACGGCCCTCCCCGTTTCACCTCTCGGCTTAAGGTGGCTCCGCTAATGTACTCCTGAACTAAATAAAATTCTTGTTCCGTCTCAAAATAATCGAGTAAACCCGGCAGTTGGGGATGATTGCCAATCTTACCCAAGGTTTTCGCCTCTCGCCGAAACAGCTCTCTAGCCATTTGCAGCGTTTGTGGAGAAGTCGAAGCCGGGCGCAGTTGTTTAATCACACAATAGGGATTCCCCGGAAGAGATAAATTTTGAGCCAGAAAAGTTGCCCCAAATCCACCTTGTCCCAAGAGTTTAGAGATGTTATAACGCTCTCGAAGCAATAGTTTGGAGCCACAAGCAGCACAAACTTGAGCATTGGGAGAATTTTCTGGATTTGGACAAACTGGGTTAACGCAGTAGCTCATTGAGGCCTTACTCGCTTCTTAAGTTTGACTGCCAGGATAGGACGATCCTAGATTGATTATGACTGGGTTAAGCGCCTAACTCGATCGTCATTGTCGCTCTAATTGCTACCTTTATCTGGAAGTTGAGGGTAATTATACCAAGCGACTGGGTTCAGTGATCCAATCATGAATTACAATCTAGGTATGACTTTTAAGTTATGCATCCCTACTTAATTATCATACCTTGTCTTTCCAGAAGTTGACAGTTAACTGCATCGATCGCCCGGAATTGGGTCTGAAAAGGAGTTTACCATTGTTGATATGGCCACTTATCCCTGGGTGAGATCATACCCTTGGGCCAAAGTTTCGGTTGAGGGACTTCATAACCTACAAGGTTGGCGCGATCGCATCGATGCTCGACCTGCTACTCAAAAGCGATGTAGGGTGGGCAGGAGGAGAGAGCGACATCATTCAAATTCGACCAACAGACCCTGCCCACCTTACCTACTGATGGAGATCGGTAGGGGCGAAAAAATTTTCGCTCCTAGATTTATGGTAGAATCGGCGATGCTTCGGTTCTGGTGGGGAGCAGCCATCAGAGGTAACGGGGAAAGTTTGGTGCAAATCCAACGCTGTCCCGCAACTGTAAGGAGATAAAGAACATCTGCATCATCTCTAAGTCAGGATGCCCGCCAAAGTGAGTTGGTTTAATCACTATTCTGCGAGGTACAGAATCATGCACAAAATTCCCGTAACCATTATCACCGGATTCCTGGGGGCAGGCAAAACGACCCTGATTCGTAATTTGCTCCAAAATCAGGAAGGGCGTAAAATCGCTGTTTTAGTCAATGAATTTGGCGAAGTTGGCATTGATGGGGACTTGTTGCGCTCCTGTCAAGTGTGCGATGAAGAGGAAGACCCCAATAATAATATTGTGGAACTGACCAATGGCTGTTTGTGTTGCACGGTGCAAGAGGAATTTTATCCCACGATGCAAAAGCTATTAGAGCGTCGAGAGGATCTCGATTCAATTGTGATTGAAACGTCCGGGCTGGCCCTACCGAAACCCCTGATTCAAGCGTTTCGCTGGCCGGAAATTCGCAATGGGGCAACGGTTGATGGGGTGGTGACGGTGGTGGATAGTCATGCTTTAGCCACGGGGACTTTAGTGGGGGATTTAGAGGCATTAGAGGAGCAGAGAAAGGCCGATCCGAATCTGGATCATGAAACTCCGATTGAGGAATTATTTGAGGATCAATTGGCTTGTGCGGATTTGATTTTGTTGACGAAAACGGATTTGGTGGATGATTCCGGTTTGCAGCACGTGCAAAATTGGTTAAAACAGGAGGTTTCGCCTGCGGTTAAACAAGTTTCTTGTCATCAAGGGCAAATTGATAGTGCAGTGTTATTAGGCTTTAATGCTGCGGTTGAGGATAATTTGGACTCTCGTCCGAGTCACCACGATCATGAAGAAGAGCATGACCATGATGACCATATTAATTCAGTGGAGATTGTGTGCGATCGCCCCTTCGACCCCCAACAACTCACCCAAACCCTACAGCAGTTTGTCCAAAACCACGAAGTTTACCGCATTAAAGGCTTCGTCCAAGTGCCCAATAAACCCATGCGCTTAGTCCTGCAAGGAGTCGGTAACCGCTTTGATACCTTCTATGACCGTCCCTGGAAACTGAACGAACCGCGCCAAACCCGGCTCGTGTTCATTGGTCGAGATCTAGAGCGTCCAGCGATCGAAACTCTACTCAATCACCTAAACTAACCGCCCTATTCAGGATTCCCAGGGAAGCCAAGGCCTAGTCATGATTCTGAGGATTCTTCTCTAGCAGACTCGGATGCAGAAGGCTCAGAATCAGACTCTTCAGAAACCGGCTTGGGTTTGGATAGATGGGGCTTCCCACCGGGTTTACCCTTACCTTTCGGTTTGCGATCTTTTAAGCGGTCTTTAACCTTTCTCGCTTCGAGTATCACCAACGTCTTACCCTCACGACCCAAAATAAAATCCCAAAACTCCCCTAAAGTCGTTTTGGGTTCGCTCGGTAATATCCCCTGAAACGTGATTTTAAATGGCTTCTCTAGTTTAGAACTGGGGTCTTTACGATTGGGATTGATGCGAACTGCTATTTTGCCACCATAATTAAAAATAATCTGACCGCGCACTGAAAACACATCATCACTGAGGTTCTCCGGGATAGGGTTCAGGGCATTGCGGAGGATAAAATGATAGCCCGCTTCGCGATCGGGTTTTGTCCAACACCGAAACCAATGGAACTGTTGCAAATTATCATCCTTTTCCAGCCACTTAAAAAAGTAACCCCAACGGATAGAAGCAGGGAAGAACTGATTATCCTCTGTAACAATTAACCCTCTAAGTTGGAATCCTTTATCATCCGGTTGAGGGATATAGCGCCCCCAAATTAAACCGGTACTCCGATATTGGATATCCGATTCTGGAGGACAAATAAGGTTACTAATATTACTCTTATCTTGACTATTGGACAAGGTTCTTTTCAGGAAATAAGGTGGACGGCTCTCTCCTGGGCAGGGAGAGGGATAGAAATAGAGAATTAAAAGGCCCACTGGAAAGCTGAAGATGGCTTTCCCCAAAGGTGAACCTGTTCCATTGTACCTTGTGAAGGCAACCACAAGGGCCATGCCCTGACCCCTTTCAACCTCTAGGAAACTAGGGATCGCCAGCTATTGCTTTACTCTCACTTCCGTTGTAGGGTGAGAAATAGTCATTAAATCTCACCTTACTAAACTTTCCATAGACTAGCTCTGAGCAGGGAACGCTTCCTCACATGGCAACTAAACATATTTTGATGATCGATGATGAAATGGACATCCGAGAAATTGCTCGGATTAGCCTAGAAAAGTTGAGAGGGTGGCAGGTAACCGCTACAGAATCTGGATATGAAGGAGTAGAGTTAGCAGAACAACATCAGCCGGATGTCATTCTCTTGGACGTAATGATGCCTGATATTGACGGTAAAGAGACCCTAAAGCTCTTAAAATCCAATCCCAACACCCGGCATATTCCCGTGATTTGGTTAACGGCACAGGTTCAAAATACTCATCGTAAATCTGCTGCATTAGGCGTAATTGCAGTCTTGATTAAGCCCTTCGATCCTTTAGAATTACCCAATCAAATCGAGGAAGCTCTAGCGTCCCAGCAAGAGAGATAATTTAGAAGATCGCCAAGAGTCGGGAGTCGATCATCTGGTATCATTTAAATAATAATGAACAACATTAGGGAGTGATGCGAATCAAGGGATCGCTGATGCTTTCACAAGAATTTCACATTCCCTATCTAAGGTAAAGGTGATGATGACTAAACAAACAACTGATTGGGGCGATCGCGATCATGGATAAGAACACTCTTAGATCCGATCCCCCGGATTTTGACCCCGAACTCTCCCTAGACGAAGCGATTATGCTATTAAGTCATGAACTCCGCACCCCCCTCACCTCCATTCGAGGTGTGGTTCGGTTAATGCAAAGTGGGCACGTTAACCCAGAATCGGCCGAAGGCAAGTATATGTTGTCCATGGCCATTAAGAACATTGGCCGCTTAGAACGCTTGGCCCAAACCATTGAGCATCAACCCACCCTTCCTCTAACGCTATTTAAGAAAGAAGACTTAGAAAAAATTCAATTAGAATTGGATCTCAAGCAAGCGATTGAGAAACAAGAGTTAAGTTTAGTTTATCAGCCGATTGTCTCTTTATCTCCGAGAAAAGTGATCGCCTTTGAAGCCCTCATTCGTTGGCATCATGGGACGAAGGGACTGATTTCACCCAATGTATTTATCCCCGTGGCCGAAGAAACGGGGCTGATTCACGATATTGGTCAGTGGGTGATTCGTCAATCCTGTCACCAGCTTAAGAGATGGAAGAATAACCTACCCTCAGATTATGCATTACTGATGAATCTGAATTTGTCCCCTCTCCAGCTACTTCATCCCCAGTTTGTTGACCAGTTGCAATCCTTGCTGAAAGAGTTAGAGATTAACCCCCATGAAATCCGTTTAGAAATTACGGAAACGATGTTAATGGAAAACTTGGAAGTTGCAACGAATACTATTCAAGAGTTGAGGAATTTAGGATTTCAGTTTGATATTGATGATTTTGGTACGGGATATTCTTCCTTGAGTCGCCTGAAAAATTTAGCAGTGAATGGCTTAAAAATAGACCGATTTTTCCTGAAAGAGCAACAATGGAATTTAATTAAAGCAATTTTGTTGATTGCCTCAGATGTGGGTCTAGAGGTGATTGCTGAAGGGGTGGAAACAATAGAAGACTTTGAGAAGCTGAAAGAGTTAGGCTGTCAGTATTTTCAAGGCTATTTCTTTTCTAAACCCATTGATGAACATTTGGCGATCGCCTGGATGAACAATCAACTCTCTTGTCCCATTCGCTAGTACAGAGAGGGTGCAGGGATGCCTTTCAACCTTGAACAACGGTCATAACCGGGTTTTATCGTATTCTCAGGAGTTCCTCAGAGTAGTGTGAGAGGATGGTTTATAGTGCTACTGAACCTCTGAATTGATGATCGATCGCCATCTAACCCTTCGCAAAGTCTTATTCCTGTTGTCCATAGGGGCGATCGCCCTTCTGGTTACCGCTACCCCTGTATTTGCCCAAGATCTCCCCAATAGCACGGGATTTAACCCCCAAGAACTACTCCGCTCTGCCCTAGAAAATATCCAAAACCTCGGCCCCATCGGGGCGATCGCCTTTATCCTCCTCTACATTATCGCCACCGTCGCCTTCCTCCCCGGCTCCATCGTCACCCTCGGTGCAGGAGTCGTCTTTGGGGTTGTTTTCGGTTCCCTCTACGTCTTTATCGGCGCAACCTTCGGCGCAACTGCCGCCTTTCTCATCGGACGCTACTTAGCACGGGATTGGATTGCCCAAAAAATCGCCGGGAACACCAAATTTAGTGCGATCGATCGCGCCGTTGGTGAAGAAGGCTTAAAAATCGTCCTTCTCACCCGACTCTCTCCCGTCTTCCCCTTTAACCTGCTCAACTACGCCTACGGTTTAACCCAAGTCACCCTCAAAGATTACTTCATCGGTTCCATTGGCATGATTCCCGGCACAATCATGTATGTTTATATTGGTTCCCTCGCCGGAGATCTAGCCACGATTGGCACAGGCGATCAACCCTCTAACCCAACCATTACTTGGACACTGCGGATTATTGGATTTATCGCCACCGTCGCCGTTACCCTTTATGTCACCAAAATTGCCCGAAAAGCATTGGATGGAGCAATAAACAATGAACAATGAATAATGAACAATTTTACAGCACTTTGCTCTGTTATGGAATACAGGGTTGAACGCTCAAAACCTTTTGCCACAAGACTTTTTCCTTTTTCCTCTTGCCTTTTGCCTAGCGCGAAGCGCTGTATCTGTTTTCCCTCATCCCCCAGCCCCCTTCGGCTTCGCTCAGGGCAAGCCTTCTCCCACAGGAGAAGGGGAGAAAGTCCCTCTCCCAAGGGAGAGGGATTTTCCGCAAAGCGGACATGAAAGGGAGAGGGAAAACTCTCATTTGTCCTTTATTGCTTAACACAATGTCATCCCTAAATTTACATCCCATGGATCAATTTAACCAACAGTTAATTGATCAGGTTCATCCCCCAGATTGGGTCAATCCCACCCCCGCCGATCGCTATGATTTAGTCGTCATTGGTGCAGGAACCGCCGGGTTAGTCGTTGCTGCGGGAGCTGCCGGATTAGATTTAGGCTTAAAAGTCGCTTTAGTCGAAAAGAATTTAATGGGAGGAGATTGCTTAAACCTTGGTTGTGTGCCCTCAAAATGCGTGATTCGCTCCTCTCGCGTCGTGCAAGATATCCGCAATGCCCCTAATTTTGGCATTCATCCCTCCGAGGAACTTAACATTAATTTTGCCCAAGTGATGGAACGGATGCGAAAAATTCGCGCCGGCATTAGTCACCATGATTCTGTACAACGATTCCAGAGTTTAGGAATTGATGTCTTTTTAGGAGAAGCGCAATTTAGTGGGAGTTCGCGGGTTGAAGTAGCGGGGCAAACCCTACCGTTTAAAAAAGCAGTGATTGCCACCGGTGCAAGGGCAGTGCGTCCGCAAATTCAGGGTTTAGAAGAAGTGGGATTCTTAACCAATGAAACCGTGTTTAATCTCACTGAATGTCCCCAACGATTAGCCGTGATTGGGGGCGGCCCCATTGGTTGTGAGTTAGCCCAATCCTTCCATCGATTGGGCGCTCAAGTGACGTTATTTCACAATAAAGAACATTTGTTAGACCGAGAAGATCCCGATGCAGCCGAGATTATTCAAAACCAATTTGAGCAAGAAGGGATTCAATTGGTTTTAAGGAGTGAAATTGGGAGAGTCGAAGCCAGTCCAGAGGGGAAAATAATTCATTTTTCAACTCAAGGGAGCAGTCAATCTTATAGCTTAGAAGTCGATCAAATTTTAGCCGGTGCAGGTCGTGCGCCTAATGTGGAAGGACTGAATTTACAAGGGGTTGGGGTGGACTATGACCGCAAAGGGGTGAAAGTGAATGATTATTTGCAAACGACTAACTCGAAAATTTATGCGGCTGGCGATATTTGTATGAATTGGAAGTTTACCCATGCAGCAGATGCGGCGGCGAGAATCGTGCTTAAGAATGCTTTATTTTCTCCCTTTGGGTTAGGAAAATCGAAGTTAAGCGATCTGATTATGCCTTGGGCAACTTATACCGATCCAGAGATTGCCCATGTGGGACTTTATGAACGGGAGGCACAAGAGCGGGGCATAGAAATTGAGACGATTAAGGTCTTAATGAGTAGTGTAGACCGGGCGATCGCCGATGGGGAGACCGAAGGCTTTGTGAAAATCCATTATCGCAAAGGTTCGGATAAGATTGTCGGTGCGACTATCGTAGCTCGTCATGCGGGGGATATGATTAGTGAAGTGACGACGGCGATCGCCGCTAAAATCGGTTTAAGTCAACTCTCCAGCACCATTCATCCCTATCCCACCCAAGCCGAAGCCATCAAAAAAGCCGCCGATGCCTACAAAAAGACCCTCCTAACTCCCAAAACCAAGAGCTTCCTCCGCTTTCTGACTCAACTCTCCTAGAGAACATACATATCTTTGATTTTCCATCCTCCTATCTTCCCTATCCCCTTTTTCGGTATCCTAGAGGATGGTTAGCTTTTATCGATATACCATGCCTGTTACCGAGCCTCCATCCGCGATCGCCCCCTCCCGAAATTTCCCCCTCACTGCCGTCATTGGCCAAGAAGCCATCAAACTGGCGCTCCTGCTGGCTTCTGTCGATCCGGGATTAGGGGGAGTGGCGATCGCCGGCCGTCGCGGTACAGCCAAATCCGTCATGGCTAGAGCCATCCATGACCTGCTTCCCCCCATCGAAATTGTCAAAGACTCCTTCTGGAACCAACCCCCCCAGGATGCCGAACATCCAGAAGCGGACGCACCAGAAACTGAAATTATCCCCGCCCCCTTTGTGCAAATCCCCCTCGGTATCACCGAAGACCGGCTCTTAGGCTCAGTGGATGTGGAAGAATCGGTCAAACAAGGAGCCACCATCTTCCAGCCGGGACTTCTAGCCAAAGCCAATCGAGGCGTTCTCTACGTGGATGAAATCAACCTCCTCGATGACCAAATCAGTAACCAACTGCTCACCGTTCTCAGTGAAGGACGCAACCGCATCGAACGGGAAGGCATCAGTATTGAACACCCCTGTCAAGCCATCCTCATCGCCACCTACAACCCCGAAGAAGGCGGACTCCGGGAACATCTCCTCGACCGAATTGCCATTAGCCTCTCGGCCGATGGGGTTCTCGGCCTCGACCAACGGGTAGACGCGGTAAACCAAGCCCTATCCTACACCCAATCCCCCCAAGCCTTCCTAGAGAGCTACACCGAAGAAATTGACAACCTGAAAACCCAAATTTTACTGGCGCGGGAATGGCTCAAAGATGTCACCATTAGCCCGGAACAAGTCTCCTACCTGGTAGAGGAAGCCATCCGGGGAGCCGTGCAAGGTCATCGCGCTGAACTCTTTGCCGTCAAAGTAGCCAAAGCAGCCGCAGCCTTAGAAGGACGCACGGAAGTCAGTGCCGAAGATTTACGCACCGCCGTCCAACTGGTGATCGTGCCCAGAGCCACCGTGATTCAAGCCCCTCCACCGGAAGAACCCCCACCGCCTCCCCCTCCCCCGGAATCTTCCCAAGATCAAGATGATCAGAATGATGAGGAGCAAAATCAGGATCAAGATCAAGAGGAAGACCAAGAAGAACCCCCAGAAGCCAATGAACCGGAGGAGCCAAGTATCCCCGAAGAATTTGTCTTCGACCCGGAAGGGGTGGTTCTCGATCCCAATGTTCTCTATTTTGCCCAAATGGCCAAACGGCAAGGAAAATCGGGCAGTCGTACCCTGGTATTTACGGACGATCGCGGCCGCTATGTTAAACCCATGTTACCCAAAGGTAAGGTGCGCCGTATTGCCGTCGATGCCACCCTCCGCGCAGCCGCCCCCTATCAGCAAGCTCGACGCGCTCGTAACCCCCACCGCCGGGTGATTGTGGAATCAGGGGATGTGCGCTCTAAACGGTTAGCCCGCAAGTCAGGGGCGCTGGTGATTTTTGTCGTAGATGCGTCGGGTTCCATGGCCCTCAACCGGATGCAGTCGGCCAAAGGTGCGGTGATGCAACTGCTCACGGAAGCCTATCAAAATCGCGACCAGGTGGCGCTGATTCCCTTCAGAGGGGAGCAAGCGGAGGTGTTGTTACCCCCCACCCGTTCGATCGCCTCTGCCCGCCGTAGACTGGAAGTGATGCCCTGTGGCGGCGGTTCTCCCCTAGCCCATGGCTTGAGTACCGCCGTGCGGGTGGGCATGAACGCCCAACAATCGGGGGATATCGGTCAAGTGGTTGTAGTGGCAATTACGGATGGTCGCGGTAATATTCCCCTGGCTCGTTCCTTGGGCGAACCCATGGAAGGGGAGGAAAAACCGGATATTAAGAATGAGTTACTAGAAATTGCCGGCCGCATTGGTGCGTTAGGGATTAAGTTATTGGTGATTGACACCGAGCGCAAGTTTATTTCCACCGGGTTTGGTAAAGAGTTGGCGAAAACTGCCCGTGGTAGTTATTATCACTTGCCCAAAGCCACCGATCAGGCGATCGCCGGAGTCGCCAAAAGTGCGATCGCCGACATCAAATCCAAATGATCGGTCAGGTCAAGCCTATATCTTACAAAATTACATGAACCATTGTGGGTTGCGATGTTGGTTCTGGGTAATGCTTAACCTCTATACTGGACAGAGTAAAGTTGTGTTTAAGCATAGACACAAACTGTTCAATAT
Organism: Roseofilum capinflatum BLCC-M114; assembly: GCF_030068505.1. NCBI lineage: Bacteria > Bacillati > Cyanobacteriota > Cyanophyceae > Desertifilales > Desertifilaceae > Roseofilum > Roseofilum capinflatum. Next base: position 148,926 of record NZ_JAQOSO010000092.1, on the reverse strand, counting down.
CATGAGCCGCTAACTCTGGAACTTCCTCCAATCTTCCTGGCCTCATCTGATTAATATCATTCAAAAATATACTCACGCCATATCGAGCCAGTCCTATCATTTTCTGACAAAAAGCAAAATCAGACTGCTTCTGATCGGTTTGCTTTACTGAACACACCTGAACCTTGACTTGGCTGTAAGGTGGGCAAGGTCTAATCACACAATTGAAGATTTTACTTTAAAACTTGCCCACCCTACGATCTGCGAAGGATTATAATCTGGACGTTAGAGCCGTGCGAATCTGAGCCTGTACCTGGTCTGGGGGTAAATTGGCATCAATAGGAATGATTCGCTCTGGATAGGTTTGGGCGAGGGTTTCAAAGCCCTGTTTAACGCGATGATGAAAGGCTAGATCGGCTTTTTCCATGCGATCGGCCTGACCCCTTTGGCGCATTCGCTGGAGTCCTGTTTCCACATCCACATCTAACCACAGGGTAATATCACTCTCGATGCCTTGTGTGGCAATGGGATTGAGTTGATGGATTAACTCTAGACTTAAACCGCGCCCATAACCCTGATAGGCAACGGTAGAATCGGTAAAGCGATCGCATAAAATAATTTTTCCCGCCTTCAGCGCCGGTTGGATCAACTCCTGAATATGTTGGGCGCGATCGGCGGCATACAATAATAACTCTGGGGTATCATGAACCCAAGCATCCGCTAACAAAACCTCTCGCAGTCGTTCGCCTAAAGGTGTCCCCCCTGGTTCCCTGGTAATCAGAATCTCTTGAGAAAGCCAAGATCGAAGCCAATCAGAGGTTTGCTGGATTTGAGTCGTTTTTCCTGCGCCCTCAATTCCCTCAAACACAATTAACTTGCCCAACCCAGAGGAAAAACGCTGTAATGGTTCCACAATCATAGTTTTTTTGCGATCGTATGAATCCCATTCATCCTCTCATCTCAACAAGAGAGAGAATGACTGGTAAGATGAGTTTCGATAATATAGTGAAAATTATCTGTGTTTTACGTCCGGAGTGTTTTATGGCTCGGTACACTTGTTTATTTACAGTAGCGCTTCCCAACAACAATCTCCGGCAGTCGTTGATTGAGATTCTCAAATCTTTGAATATTGAGGTTCAATACGATACAGCCGAGTACCTCATGGGACGCGAAAAGCCTGGCAAAGTCGCCTTTGGCAAATTAGTCACCGTGGAAGTGTTAATTGATAACACAACCGCGACTGAAACGGAAATAAAAATGACCTTAGTGGCCAAAAACGAAGAACTGCCCTTACAAATGGACAATCACTGCCATCAACTGTTCCAACAGGTTAGCGAGCAAATTGAAGGAAGCAGTCAATTAAAGTTGATTGATACCGTTCCTGGATAGGCGGATGGTCACTCCTGAGTCAGGAGTAATCAGAAAATCATTGCTTGAGCTGCTCTTGTTCTTTGCTGAAGGGACTAGGGAAAAGGGAATCGGGAAATCGGGTTTTACCCAAAAATAGACAGCCAGGGTTGACCCATTACCCATTACCCATTACCCATGATCGCCACTACATATCATCCTCACCCATCATACCTGGACTAATTAAGGTAATATCGAATTCATCGGAGGCTGGAGTTGTGGGGACGTTTTCCCGGACTAACAGATAATAACGGGCTTGGACTTGGGGGCCAAAGACAATCTCATCTTCGTTTTTGAGGTCGTGAGTGGGGACTTTCTTGCCATTGACCACAATTCCATTGGCGCTACCTTTACCCTTGAGATTACCATCAACAATTCGGTAATAGTAACTCCCATCTTCTTTGGGTAACCGGACTAAGGTGGCATGACGACGAGAGACAAACTGGGAGTACAGACGAATATCGCTCTGTTCATGGCGACCTAGGGAGTAAACTGGAGCTTCGAGGGTGAATTCTCGCCGTCCCTTATCGTCTTCAATGATGAGGAGATGATTTTGGTTGGGTTGGGCAGATGAGGTTTCGGTCATTATTCAGCGTATACCTATTCAATAACATCAATAAATTAGGGTTGAGTCCTGATTTGGGCGATTTTCGGGATAGGGTCAAGGACAAAAAGCCTGATTAACCGTATATATCCGGATTCCTTTTCTAGTTTAAACGGTCTGGATTAAGATAGTGGCCCGATTTGAGAGTCTTTTTTGGGAAAACATAAGTAGACTATCTGGGTAATTGCGGCCCTGATGTGGGAATACAAAGTCACAATTCTAATGGATGGGAGCCAGATTGTGAAGTCGGGTAATGACGGCGCAAGAGGAGGGAGTTGGTGACGACACTGATGGAACTGAAGGCCATGAATGCGCCGGCAGTGGCTGGAGAGAGGAGTATGCCGAATTGGGGGAGTAGAATACCGGCAGCGAGGGGGATTGCGAGGATGTTGTAGGCAAAGGCCCAAAAGAGGTTTTGGCGAATTTTGCTGAAGGTGTCTCGACCGAGGGTGATGGCTTGGGGAAGGTCGGTGAGCCGATCGCCGATTAAAACCAGTTGTGCGGTATCCATGGCTACTTCGGTGGCACTCTGGAGGGCGATACCGACATCGGCTTGAGCCAAGGCAGGGCCGTCGTTGATGCCATCTCCGACCATGGCAACGCGGGCAGATGTTTGTAACTTAGCGATCGCCTCTGCTTTGGCTTCGGGTTTGATTTCTGCCTGTATTTCGTGGCTTTTAAGTCCGAGTTTTTTGCCTATGGCTTGGGCGGTTTCTTGGCGATCGCCGGTTAACATCATCACTCTTAAGCCCATGTTTCGCAAGGTGTCTAGGGTTTCTTTGGCTTGGGGACGCAGGGGATCGATGATGGCTAACCATCCGGCCCAGGTTCCGTTGAGGGCGATCGCCACGACGGTTTTACCTTCTTGCGCCAGGCGATCGATCTCCTCTGTATTCGCGGGTAAAACAATGCCCTGTTGTACTAACCATTCCGGGGTTCCCAGGAGTACCCGTTGTTGCTCTACCCAGGCTTGCACGCCATAACCGGCAACAGTTTGGAAGCCTTCCGCCGTTGGTAAGAGTAATTCTCGCTCTTTGGCTGCGTCTAAAATCGCACGGGCGAGGGGATGGTTGGTTCCCTGTTCGACGGCTGCGGCAATGCTGAGGAGGCGATCTCCTGTCCAACCTAAGTCAGGATTGGGAATACAATCGGTGACTACGGGCGTGCCTTGGGTGAGGGTTCCGGTTTTGTCAAAACTGATGAGGTTAATGCTGTTGAGTTGTTGTAGGGCTTGACCTCCTTTGATGAGGATACCTTGTTTTGCCCCAATACCCGTGCCCACTAAGATGGCGGTGGGGGTGGCTAACCCTAGGGCGCAGGGACAAGCGATGACTAAAACGGCGATCGCCAATTTTAAGCTTAATAGGACGGGAGAATAGGCAGTTTCACCGGTTACCAGAACATGAGGCCACAGTTGCACCCCCACCAGTTGCCAGAAGAGAAAGGTTAAGGTGGCGATCGTCATGATGCCATACACAAAGTAACCGGCCACCCTATCCGCCAGTTGTTGAATGGGCGCTTTGCGGGTTTGGGCCGTTTCCACCCATTGGATAATTTGCCCCAGGGTAGTGTCTGAACCGACGCGGGTGGTTTCCAGAGTCACCAGTCCTGACTCATTCACCGTTCCCGCGCTGACGAGATCTCCCCCTTGCTTGGCTACGGGGATGGCTTCGCCAGTAATCATACTTTCATTCACCGTGGTTTCTCCTCCCACGATGCGCCCATCCACGGGAAAGAGTTCCCCCGGTAGCACGCGCAACCATTCCCCCACTTTGACGGTTTCGGCAGCAATATCCACAGCCGTTTCATCGGTACTTGACCCCACGGGAATGAGGTGCGCTCGCTTCGGTTGCAGGGCTAAGAGGGCGCTGAGATCGGCGGCTGCTTGGCTTCTGGCTCTGGCTTCTAGGGTACGACCGAGGAGAATAAAGCCGAGGAGCATCACCGGTTCATCAAAGAAGCATTCCCATCCGGTTTGGGGAAAGAGGAGGGCTATGGTGCTGGTGGTGTAAGCGGCGATCGCCCCCAAGCCGACTAAACTATTCATATTGGGGCTATTGTTCCACAGTCCCCGCGCTCCTTCCAGGATAATGGCTCGCCCAGGAAACAAGAGGGCGAGGGTGGCTAAACCCCAGTGAAAGACCATGGAACTGAGCAGGGGTAAATGGTGAAAGCCATGGCCGGTAAAGGAGAGGAGCAATAGGGTAGCGGCGATCGCCAGTTCTTTTTGATGCGCTTTCAGTTCCTGTTGATACCGTTGTTGGGGAGAAAGTGAGGAATTACCGAGGTTTTCCGGCGATCGCAGTTGGCTCGGAAATCCCGATTCCGTCAGTTTTTCAGCTAATTGAGCGCCATTGACAGTTCCACTCTCATATTCCACCGCCGCCACCGCCGTAACTAAATTCACACAAGCAGACCGAACCCCTGGCTGTTGAATCAGTTGCCGTTCCACCGCTTGCACGCATCCAGCACATTTCATTCCCGTCACATCTAAGGTGAGGGTTTCGAGGCATAGGGCATCTTCCGGGACTGGGGTTTGGGAAACAGAAACAACTTGCATAGGCTGCTCTAGAACTCTCCACGACGATCTCTGGTCTAGTTTAGAGCAATTTAGAGCAAGCCCACTGAATTGAACATTAAAAATGTACTTGACTTTCCAACTCATCCGATTTAAACCAATCGGTAGGGTTGAGGAACAGTTAGCGACAAGCAGAGCCTGCCCACCTTACTGCTATATAGCCGTTCTCGAATAGATTAGATACATCTTTAGACCCCCTCCCACTCCGAGAGAGGTTTGGGAGTGTAACTGCTTATTTGGATTTGATATTACCGAAAATTTGGGTTTAGAGCAACGTCCTTTTAGGACGGCTTTTGAAATTTCAAGGTTGTCAAGTCAACTTTTGGTGCGCTATACTAATTGAACTCCAAGCACGTTTGCTGAACGTGCTTGGAGTTCAATTAGTCGGTTTTACAATAACTGTAAACGCAAAATACCAGGGAAAAAAGGCTATCCTCAGTTTAAGAAGTTTAGTCGCTCTGTTGAGTATAAGCAATCTGGGTAGAAACTTCTTGACCCTAAAACTGTTAAGTTCACCGACAAGAATAATATAGGCGTTCTTAAGTTAGTAGGAACGTGGGATTTAGCTTATTTTCAAAAGTCTGATATTAAACGAGTCAGACTGATTAGACGAGCGGACGGTTATTATTGTCAATTTGTGCTTTCTTGTGAAGTCAAAGAAGAGGTTAAACCATCAGGTAAGTGAATTGGCTTAGATGTGGGTTTGTCTTCTTTTTATACGGATAGTGAGGGGAACAAGGTAGAGAATCCTCAATTCTTGAGAAAGTCTGAGAAACGACTAAAAACGCTTCAAAGACGTTTATCCAAAAAGACAAAGGGGAGTAAAAATAGACAAAAAGCTAGACAAAGATTAGCTAAAGCTCATCTTAAAATCAGTAGGCAACGTAAAGACTTTGCTGTAAAGTCAGCCAGGTGCGTAGTTCACTCTAACGATGTGATAGCTTATGAAGATTTAAGAGTTAAAAACTTAGTTAAGAATCACTGTCTAGCTAAAAGTATAAATGATGCGGCATGGCATCAATTTAGAGAATGGATAGAGTATTTTGGGATTAAATACGGCAAGATAACAATTGCTGTCTCACCCAACTACACTTCTCAAAACTGTTCTAAATGCGGTGAAATGGTGAAAAAATCTCTATCAACAAGAACCCATGTATGTACTTGTGGTTGTGTATTGGATCGAGACGAAAATGCAGCCATCAATATTTTGAAAAAAGGACTAAGTACCGTAGGGCATACGGGAACTTTTGGGCTAGACCCAATAAACGCTTGGGGAGAGAATACCTCTACTTTCTCAGAAGTAATTCTGTCTAAGCAAGTAATCTCCGTGAACCAAGAATCCCCGTACCTTTAGGTCGGGGAGTGTCAATTCATATACTTGTCAAACCAAGCAATCATTTTTTCCGGATTGTTACTAAAATAGTTATAACCATCAAAACGTCTTTTAGTTCCCTCAATCCAGAAAATCTCTTTCTCTTCAGATGCTAATAAATCGAACGTGGTTTGACCATCTTTTGGGTTATCCGTCCACATATCATCAAGCACCTGACTGATAAAAACAGGCATTTTCACAGAAGGTGCAAAGAGATGAGGAGTCATTTCACTATTTTTGAACCCACCGAGCTTCACTTGCTCAAAGTCAATCACATCCATATATTCTCCAACCCCTTGGAGGGTAGCAAAGGCGGTCATCAAAGCCGTCATAGAAACAGTCAAAGGACTCATCATACACTTGACATTTTTGAATAATTCTGGGAATCTATGAATAGCTTCATATTGGGCATTTCCCCCCGTGCAACGACTGAGTAAACCAATCGTCATGTTTTGCAGTTCAGGGTGAGAATCAACATATTTTTTGACTCCAACACAATCTCTCCATTCATAGCGTCCAATCCCGCAAATGCCCCCATTAGCCGTGCCACTATTGCCATGATTGCGTAAGTCGTAAGCTAAAACATTGTATCCAGCATTAACTAAATGAGCGTAAGCCTTAACAAAATCAACCTCAAGATCATCGACATCACTCCAAGGCTGACCCCAGTGGCCGGTGAATCCAGAACGACTCATGGGCATGGGATGATTGGCAATAATTAATTTGTCAGAATCTTTAGCACGAATCAACCACCCTTCAAGGGGGACACCATCATCAGAGGGAAAGTAAATATCTTCGTAATCTGTAATCCCATATTCATCAGGTTTTTTATGAACTGGGGTTCTAAACATCGGGCGCACAGCAAACTCTGCTAGGAATTTGATGGTTTTTAGCTTATCTTCAGGAATGTTTTGTGTAGTCATGAGTTGATGAGGTGTAATGAATCGGAAATTCAAGCAAGTATACTTACTATGGTTCCTATGGTATTATAGCTTATCCTTATTTTATCGTCGAGCATTTATGATATAACCTATTAATATTTTGTGTATTTTTTTGTTTTTGTTGAATATTCAGTATTTCTTCGGTTCTCTAGATTGGAATATTTTTATCATCGCTTACATCATGGAAAACTATAATAATATCACTCCCTCTCTGACAGGAGAGGGGGCACAACGGACTTGGATCTGACGAGGATGGTGTATCCGCTTGGTGTGCCCGATTTTCTCGACCGGGATGGAGAATTTTATTGGGCCATTTTAAGGAATGTCGTTAGCCCTCACCCTAGATTTGATTTAACCAATCGGTTAAATCTTCAACCGAATTAAAGTCTAGTAAGGCTTCTGCCAAATCTTCTACTCGCTCAATATCTAGAGCTTTGATTTCGGTTTCCAGTCCAGAATCAATGTCTCCCAACTTACGTTTAATCTGACGGAGAATTAATTCCTTCTCTCGGATGAAGCCCTGTTCAATGCCTCGCTCGATACCTCGCTCAATACCTCGCTCAATTCCTTTTTCCATCCAACTGGTGATAATTTCCATACCTGACTCCTGTTCCGATGGGGTAAATGTGCTAATTTCCTGTTCAAATTCTAGCTCTTCTGAGCGATTCAGCTTGAGATAGGTATCCACAAATCCTGAGATTAACTGCATCCGGGCTGGATCTAGCTTCAATGTGGTTAATAATCGTAAACATTGGGCCTTGACTTTGGGTCTATCTTGGGGGGCAATTTTCATTTTAGCCATTAAAGCAGAAGCGATGGGATTGGGCTGATTGAGAAAATCGCGCCAATTGAGGCGATTGAGTTGCACGACCTGATAGTTAAATTCTAAAACGTTTAAATCAGGGAAGGTGACTTTATATTGATTTTTGGCTTCTTTGAGCGGTGTATCATAGGAGAAGAGGACGATGGGATAAACGGGTAAGGCGAATTTTTCATGTAAGCGAGCAAAATAGACAAACATTCGTTGCTCAAAGTCCTTTTGGGAAGTGGCTTGGGCTTCTATATGAATGAGAAAATAAGAGGGTTTGCCGCGAAACTGGACTTGGGCGATTAAATCGCTTTCATGTCTCTCGCCTTCGGTGACATCAGTAAATACTTCTTTGTCGAGTAAAATTATAGATTGTGTGTCGATATAGTGGATGACTTGAGGGAAGAATAATTGCAGGAATTCGACAAAAAAAGTCGAGAGGAGTTCCTTAAATAATCGATCGTGGTCAATCATGAGAGCCAGGAGAAAATAGGGAGGATGATCCAGATGATGAATCTTAAATCTACTCATCAATCGATGGGGGCACAACGGACTTGGATCTGGCGAGGATGGCGTATCCGCTATACCTATATTCGCAGTTTATCGCGCTTGGAGGCGATCCCGATTGTGTTTTTGCATGGGTTTGGCTCTAGTTTTGCCCAATGGCGCTATAATCTGCAACCCTTGAGTGAGTTTCATTCGGTTTATGCTCTGGATTTACTGGGGTTTGGGATGTCGCAAAAGGCTCCAGAGCGCTATGGTTCGCCGTTATGGATGGCTCAGGTGTATGAGTTTTGGCGGACGATGATTAAGCGCCCGGTGATTTTGGCGGGACATTCTTTGGGGGGTTCGGTGGCGCTGGCGATCGCCGATACTTATCCAGAGATGGTACAAGGGTTAGTATTGTTCACAGTTCCCCCTTCCCGCGAAGAGTTGTTTGAGTCTCCAGTGCAAGCTAACCTTGCATCTCTCGAAGGGCTACTCACGCCTAAGTTTCTACTGGTTCCTCTGTTTCGTCTCCTGTTTTATCCCCCTTTGTTGGTTCCCTTTGTGCGTCAAGGGTTGCGCTCGGTTTATGTGAATAAGGATCGGGTGGATGAGGAGCTAGTGAACAGTATTGCTACCCCTCCGCAAGATCCGGGAGCGGTGGATGTTCTCTGTCGTCTGTTCCTGTCGAAAAATGATCGGGAGTATACCCCCCATGTGGGGCGGGTGTTTCCCCGGCTACAGATGCCCATCTTGCTGGTTTGGGGCAAGCAAGACCCCATTTTTTCAATTGAGCAGGGGCGCTTATTGGCTGCCCAAAATCCCCTGGCTCAGTTGGTGGAAATTGAAGCAGCCGGACATTGTGTTTATGATGAACAACCGCAAGAGGTGAATCAAGCGCTGGTAGAGTGGATTAGATCAATGAACAATGAACAATGAACAATGAACAATTAAACATGGGTAGGGGGTTGTTAGGATGTCAAAACCGGTGATTATTGCCCATCGGGGAGCGAGCGGATATCGTCCGGAGCATACCATAGCGGCTTATGAGTTGGCGATCGCCCAAGGTGCGGAGGCGATAGAACTAGATATTGTCCCCACTAAAGACGGCGAGCTAGTGGTGCGTCATGATTCTGAATTAAGCGACAGCACCGATATCATCAGCCATCCGGAGTTATCCCATTATCGAACCACTAAAACCATCTATGGGCATACCCTAGAGGGTTGGTTTACGGAAGATTTAACCCTAGCAGAAATCAAGACTTTACGCGCCAAAGAACCCTTTAGTTTTCGCTCCTCTGATTATGATTTCCAATATCCGATTTTAACCCTGTCGGAAGTTTTGCAATGGCATGAAGTCAGCCAACAGAAACTACAGCGCCCCATCACTCTCTATATCGAAATTAAACATTCCCATTATTTTCGCAGTATTGGGTTACCCATTGAAGATCGATTAATCGAATTACTGAACAACAAAGGCTATAAATTTTCCCTAGACCCAATTTTAATTCTATCCTTTGAAATCGAAAGCTTGCAGTATTTGCGCTCTTTAACCGGTTTGCGTCTTATTCAACTGATGGCACAAGCCGAGGATCAACCCTACGATCGCATGATGAAGGGGGATTCAGTCACCTATCAACAGTTGCTCAGTATTCCCGAATTAACTAAAATCGCCCAATATGCCAGTGGTCTGGGATTACATAAAGAACTATTGTGGTCAAACGGTAGACAAGATTTAGTGAAGCAATGTCACGATCTGAATTTAACCGTCAATGTCTGGACATTTCGCCGTGAATCTCAGTTCGTTTTACCCAATTTTTCTGGGGATTGGCAGCAAGAAATGTACGCATTTATGAATTTGGGTATTGATGGTTTAATTACCGATTTTCCAGATGTCGATCTATAATTAAATCATCCTCAAGTGTCAGCCGCCCATGAAAACCGACACCCTGTTCTACAAAGTCTTCCAAGATTTCCCTGAATTCTTCTTTGAAGTATGCGGACTGCCCTCCAGTACCGCTAACCTCTATACCTTCAGCTCCGTTGAAGTCAAACAACTGGCTTTTCGCTTAGATGGACTTTTTCTCCCCAGCACTCCTAACCCAGAACTCCCCTTTTACCTCACGGAAGTCCAATTTCAACCGGATGAGACTCTCTACTATCGCCTGTTTAGCGAACTGTTCCTCTACCTCAAACAATACCAACCTCCTCACCCTTGGCAAGTTGTGGTGATTTACCCCAACCGCAACATCGAACGGGAAAATGCCCTCCACTTTAGCACTCAACTGCTGCTTCCCCAAGTGACACGCATTTACCTGAATGAACTGCCCCAAAGCTCCCTAGGGTTGGGGGTGCTTAAGCTAATAATAGAGAAAGAACAGACAGCGCCCCAATTGGCTAAAAGGCTGATTGAACAAACCAAAAGCCAATTGAGCGCACAACAGGTACAGCAAAACCTGATTGATTTAATTGAAACGATTATTGTTTACAAATTGCCGCAAAAAAGCCGGGAGGAAATAGAAGCCATGCTAGGACTGAGCGATATCAAACAAACGAAAGTGTATCAAGAAGCGTTTACTGAAGGGGAACAAATTGGGCAACAAGAGGCTAAATTACAAGCGATTCCTCGTATGTTCAGTTATGGACTTCCTGCGGAGGCGATCGCCGAATTACTGGATTTACCCCTAGAAACGGTGACTGAGACTCTTGCTCATTTAAAGCAGCCGGAGTAAAGGGGAAGCAACCCTAGTGCCGTGACAACCCTAAAATGGTGGGTTACGGCGGATTGATAGATTGCTGTCAGAGTCTAGATTTTAGCCGCCTAACCCACCCTGTGCTAATGCACTATTTTAGCTGTGTCACGGCACTAGGGTGCGTTCAATAACGCACCCTAAAACCTTCATCAACTTCTGAGGGTGACGCTAAATTTCTCGACTAAGGCATCTCGTACCTGTTGATGGATGGGTTCTACATCGGCATCGGCTAAGGTGCGATCGCCTGCTCGATACACGAGACGAAAGGCTAAAGAGCGTTGTCCTTCGGGTACATTTTCCCCTTGATACTGATCGAAGACTTCGATAGATTCCAATAAGGATGAGCCTTTCGGTTGTCCTTTCGCTGCTGCTTTCGCCATCACCTTCTCAATGTCAGCGACGGAAATTTGGCGATCGGCAAAGAAGGCTAAATCGCGATCGCTCCCCGGATACGTGGAATACCCTTGATAAATCGGTTGCAGCTTCTCATCCTGTTCCAGTGTCGCCAAAATTACCTCTAAATCCAGCTCAAACCCATACACTTCATCCGGAATATCCAACTCCTGACACAACTGGGGATGAAGTTGGCCAAAGGTTCCTAACCGTTCCCCTTGCAACCACAAGGAAGCGGTGCGCCCTGGATGAAAGCGCTTATCCTGTTGATGGGGTTGATACTCGACCTGGGTTTGGGCAATGCCTGAACCGGGTAGAATACCCCCTGGAGTCGATAATCCCACCCGCTCAAACACTGCCTCTAAAAGCCCTTTAGCTTCATACCAGCTTAGGGTTGCCGGTTTGCCCCCGCGCACCCAATTGCCCACACTCGCAGCACTAATGATACCCGCTACAGAGTCCGCTTCCATGAGTCCATCTTCATCACGCCAGAAGACTCTGCCCATTTCAAAGCCATTTAGGGGGCCATTTCCTTGTTCTAAATTGTACTGAAATGCCAAGATCAGGTTCGATAATAACTCGGTGCGGAGGGTGGAGTATTCCGTAAACAGGGGATTGGCGATCGCCACCTGAGTGGAATCTGCCGAAAGCAAACTATCTTGGCGCAGATGACTGAGACCATAGGAATAATGCATCACTTCCGTCAAGCCAACTCCTCGCAGAGCCTCCCGCAACTGCCGCGCAATCCACTCATCAGCCGGTAGATAGCCCGGTTCCGATTGGGCGGGTAGGGTTTCACAGAAGTTATCATAGCCATACAAGCGAGCCACTTCTTCAATCAGATCGATTTCCCGCTCTAAATCACGGGTGCGATAGGGGGGAATCGTGACCAACCAAGTCGGGGCGCTCCCTTCGACTCCGCTCAGGGAGCTGGCTGAAGTCTCTTGTCGTTCCAGAGTACAGCCCAAAGCCGTTAAAATCCGTTCCACATCTTCCGGTAGCAGTTCCCCTTCCTCTGGTTCAGCATCGGGATCTCCGGGATTGGCTAACGGAGAACCTAACACCTGTTTGACGCGATCGCAACGCAGGGAAATTTGCCGATCCCAGGTTTGGCGATCGCCTCGAAAATCCGCCATATCTCCAGCCACCACTTGCCCAGAAGCCAACTCTTGCAACAGTTGAATCGCCCGTGCTGCCGCCACTTCCAACTCCGCCGGATTTACCCCACGCTCATAGCGGGCAGAAGCCTCAGTTCGCAGTCCTTGAGAGCGAGCAGAACGGCGAGTGACGATGGGCGTAAAGAGGGCAGCTTCGAGTAAAATGCGGGTAGTTTGGTCATGGACTTCTGTGGCTTCTCCCCCCATCACCCCCGCGAGGGCTACCGGTTGGTCATTTGCCGTAATCACCAGAGTATCCGACTTCGCCCCAGTCCCCAGATTGCGAGATTGCCCATCGAGCGTCACCAGGGTTTCCCCAGTGCGGGCAAAGCGTACTCCAAGGGTAGGGGATTCTGTGTTGGTGAGGGTGAGGAGGCGATCGTAATCGAAAGCATGGAGCGGTTGCCCCCATTCCAACAGCACATAATTAGTGATATCCACCACATTATTAATCGGGCGCACCCCCGAAGCCACCAAGCGCTGCTGTAGCCAAGCCGGAGAAGGCATCAGTTGCAGACCTTCAATCACCGTACCGATATAAACTGGACAAGGATAAGGGCTATCATTCTTCGTCTTCCCGCCCTGTTCATCCAGCTTCACCACCACCTTCCCATTCTGCCCAGGGGGATTAAACGGCTCCAGCTTCGGCAATTTCAGCGCCGCACCTGTGAGCGCCGCCACTTCCCTGGCAATACCCACCAAACTCAGAGCATCAGCGCGGTTAGCCGTCGAAGTCAGATCCAGAACCACATCATCCAAACCCAACAGGGGACGCACATCAGCCCCCAGGGTTAAGTCCTCTTGGGTAAAAATATGAATCCCGTCCGATTCTTTTTCCAGTCCCAATTCCGACAGAGAGCAAATCATGCCATGAGATTTCACTCCCCGCAGTTTCGCCGGTTTAATCTTCAAGTCAATTTGGCTCAGATAAGTCCCCACCACTGCCACCGGGACACGAATTCCCTGGCGAGCATTAGCCGCTCCACAGACAATATTCAGGGGTTCATCCGCGCCAACATTAACTTGACAGACTTGAAGCTTATTGGCATTGGGGTGGGGTGCAGCTTCCACAATTTCCCCAATTACCACTCCGTCCGCCCAAGTGCGGCGGTCTTCAATGTCTTCCACTTCAAAGCCTGCCATGGTCAAAGTATGAGCGAGTTCATCGGCAGACAGGGTAATATCGACGAGTTCTTGCAACCAGTTCAGTGAGATACGCATGGGATGGGGGTTTGTTCTCTAAAAGTCTCTCTCAATCCTTTGTTTATTGTGCGCTCCTACCGGCCCCTTTGCCAAGATGGGCGCGTCGGGACAGGAGAATGGGTTGATCGGCATTAATGATAAAATACCAGGAAAATAGGGAAATTGCCTAAGAACTATTAGTTTATCGTCGATCGTAAAAAAGGAAGATTACATGGAAACTATTTCAAAAAATGAATACGCCGATCTAATTGATGAATTAGTCGATCGAGCGCTTGAAAATAATCAGCCGATTTTATTACAAGGTTCTGCCGGTAATGCTATTGTCATTAGTGAAACAGATTGGAATGCGATTCAAGAAACTTTATATTTACAATCTATACCGGGAATGTCTCAATCCATTAAAGAGGGTGGACAAACGCCCGTAGAAGATTGTATTGATGAATCAACCATTAGGGACATTTTAAATGGATGAAATAGAGGAATGGGAGATCTTATTTACTAAGCAAGCAGAAAAAGATTCTAGAAAAATAGCATCTGCTGGGCTAGGGAAGCAAGTGACCAAGATTCTGGATGTAATCAAAGAAAATCCTTATGCTACCTATCCTCCCTATGAAAAACTAAGCGGAGATTTGCAGGGTTACTATTCTAGAAGAATTAATATTCAGCATCGTTTGGTTTATCAAATATTACTAGAAGAAAAAATCATAAAAGTTATCCGAATGTGGACACATTATGAATCCTAATCTGGAAAACTCGGTGGTGCTGGGTAGAGGACACAAGCATCGTAGAGGGCGGTAAAATTGGCCAAGGTCAATACCCCAAGTCTAACTCTTCTGCTTGAGCCGTAAGTTCTTCGAGAGCTGCTTTTTGAGACCGTTCAACTTTCTGCTTATAGTTCATCAGTTCTTCAAATAAAATTCGTTGACCCCGACCCAATTTGCGGTAAGGAATTTCATTTTTGTTGATGAGATCTATGAGAAATGGACGGGAAACATTGAGTAGGTCAGCAGCTTGCTGGATCGTTAACTCAGCATTGACGGGGATAATGGTGACTGCTTTACCTAGGGCCATCTGTTCGAGAATATCGAGAAGGAGTCGAACTGCTGTTGGCGGAAGAGTCAGTTCTCTCTCAATGTCATCATCACTGGTTACTGTCAGTTGTAATGGCTTTTGATTGGGAATTAGAGTCGCAAATGTCCTGCTGGCCTCTCTTGCTATCCGTGCTTCTTCAGCAGTGGGAATCGTGGTTGATTGATTAATGCTCATAGCAAGCCTCCCATAGTAGCCCTCTCTTGTTACCTCTAGTCTACCTACAGCCGTGATTTAATGCTACTGAGCATTTTGTTGTCAGTATAACCTGATTTCTCGGCAGTAGGATGTAGTAAAATGTTACCCCAACAGGGATAAACTGAGGAAAATTCATCGATGCAAATTACAATCAACTTACCGCCAGACCTCCAACAAGACCTCATCTGTAAAGCGGAGCGATCTAAGAGCTGATTCCCGAAGTCGTTGAAAGTGCCTAACAGCAAGAGGTTCACTAAAATACTAAGTTGTTCCCTATCAAGGCTAAAACCATTGATATATAAGGATTCCAGCCTTTTTAAGATTTCCTTTAGGAATTAAACTCTATTCATTACAATGGAGGGCGAGATCGCCCCCCACCCCATACCCCGTATAAGGTCGCTTATAGGGCGGCTGTAACCCTAAAACAATATCCTCCCTCGGCACTCCCATGGCCACCAACTCTTCTCCCACATCACTATCCGTCGCGTTCTGCTGTAACCAGATTTGCCCGTCTCGAATATCGAAATGTAACACTGTATAATAGATTCGCTTCAAATGTTTCCACCCCACCCGCATCAGTTGATAGCGATCGCGCTCTACATCGAAACACAGTAAACTCTCCACCTCGGCCGTATCCTGACTGTAATGACTATGTTCCGTTAGGAGTTTTTGAATACAGTCTCGATAGTGCCCTATCTTATCCATTGCACAACCTCCTCAAAAACGGGATCGTAAACTAACAACTTAACTTGATTTTGCCGAACAGCAACCTGCGCTAGACGACTCTGGAAAAAACTTTCGTAGGCCTCAACTGGAACTGCAAGATAAAGCGATCGCTCAGGTTCATTCACATCCAGCATAATTCGGTAATTTTAAAATTGCCCCAATGCTGTATGAAAATCACTAATCGCTGAAGGACTAATAAAACTCTTAATCTCCACCGCAATTTTTTCGTTTTCCCGTTCCGCAGCAATCAGTCGTTCTGCGGCTAGATCGATTTTAACCGTAACTTCTTCCCAATCCAACTCTAGGGGGTCATCTGTAATTTGCCAGCGATCCTTGAGCAACGCTCGTTTGACCGCTTCATGGAAAATATCTCTGGCAGACATAAATCGTTGTTACTGATTAACGCTGGTGTCAATCACAAGTTTTTGCTCACATGAGCCAATATATAGCAGATACGCCATCATGAGGGAGTTGGCATGGCGATCGCCTATGATTGGCTCAAGATGCGAATGGGTTCATCGGTATTGATTATAAAATCATAGTAAAATAGATAAATTGCCTGATGACCATTAGTTTAGCGTCGATCGCAAAAAAAGGAGATTTAATGGAAGCCACTTCAAAAAATGAATACGCCGATCTAATTAATGAATTAGTCGATCGAGCGCTTGAAAATGATCGGCCGATTTTATTACAAGGTTCTGCCGGTAATGCTATTGTGATTAGTGAAACAGATTGGAATGCAATTCAAGAAACTCTGTATTTACAATCTATACCTGGAATGTCTCAATCCATTAAAGAGGGTGGACAAACGCCCGTAAAAGATGGTGTTGACGAATCAACAATTAGGGACATTTTAAATGGATGAGATAGAGGCACGGCGGTAAAATCTGCCAAAGTCAATACCCCAAGTCTAAGTCTTCTGCTTGAGCCGTGATTTAATGCTACTGAGCATTTTGTTGTGAGCATAACCCAATTTCTGGGCAATAGGATGTGATAATAAAATATCACCCCAACAGGGATAAACTGAGGAAAATTCATCGATGCAAATTACCATCAACTTACCGCCAGACCTCCAACAAGACCTCATCCGTCAAGCGGAGCAATCCAATATTTCCCTATCCACATTGATTCTGCAAGTATTACGCCACACAATGCAAGCGCCACCCATTTCAGCTTACCAATGGCCAGAAGCGATCTTATCTTATCAAGGAGTCCCTGATTTTCCTGCTTCCGAGTCCTATCGGGATGAACTCATTCCCCCTCACAAACCGGAGCTATTTTAATGCAATATCTCCTTGATACCTGTATCCGCCCTTGAACAGCAGGTGCTTCATCTGTTGGTGCAAGCTATAGCTGATTTAGCGGATATGATATTACAAAAATTTACATTTTTGTTGCATAAATGGGGCGGCCTTGCAGCGTTGAGTGTTTAGCAAGGATGAAATCTTAGGTTTTGATGATGTCGAATCCACCTGTATTGTGCTATAGACGAAGGAAAGGCAGAGGAGTCGAGAATGGGGCGATCGCCTGTTTTGTTCTCCATCCTAGTGTATCCGATAATGCCTGTTTGAGTCTATACTATATTTATTGCCTTTCTGTCACCCCAGAGTTTATGAACTATGATTTAGACCGAAAGCTCAAAGAGTTGGTGCGTCAAGCTCAAGCCCTGAAATTAGGTGCTGAAGATCCAAAGTACCTAGTCAAGCGCAATCATATTTTGACGAAACTCATCAGGTTAATCAGTCAATCAGATGATTTGAGAAATAGTTTGAGAGCCTTAAAACAGAGATTTAAGGAAGATAAGGATTTGGTTCAGGATAGTCTAGATGAATCTTATGCATCTCTTAATCAGGCCATTAACAACTATGAGATTCGCGAAGAATCTGCATTTATGGCTTGGTTTATGAGGATTATTAGAAATCGAACCCTTGATAAACTGCGCCGGAAGCAGCGAGATCAACAGAACAATATATCTTTAACTGACATGAATTTGTATGGTAAAGAGATATCTGATGAAGACAAGAAGCCAATGTCTAATGGTCAGAAACTCAGAGAGATCATTGCCACCGATCTAGAGAAGAAACTCCAGTATAATATAGCCAAGAAGTATCCGGTGACTCTTCAACAAGTTTTACTCTTGAGACTTGAAGGGAAATCAGCACGGGAAATTGCCATATACTTTGGTGTGCAGGCTAAAAACCCAGAGCAAACGGCTTATCGTTGGATTAATTATCTAGATGAACACCCGCAGAAAAAAAAGGATTTCATTGAATATATCAGTCGCTATTTGGATGGCTGGGAAGAGATTCGCGAAGACTATTTGTAAATTGTATGAAATGAGGAATCAGGGAGAAAAACGATGAGCGCAGAATTACCAACTATGAATAGAGATTCGATGATTACCATTCCTTTGAGGAAACGGGATTTTGATCTGGCTAACCGTTGGAAACAAAAATATGAACATCCTCAAAAACAGGAGCAAATTTATCTGAACACTTTGGCTCGGTGTGCGGTTAGTGCTTACTTTCAATATCTGGCAATAGAGAGTGATTTAGCCGATAGAATTGCACAGAACCAGAGTAATGATGATTTTACCCATTACTTTATGGATATCGCGGATTTAAATTTGAAAGGGTTTGGTAAAATAGAATGCCGTGCTGTGTTACCGAATGCGGAGGTTTGTTATATTCCTCAAGAAGTATGGCAAGATCGAATTGGCTATTTTGTCACGGAAATTGATGCCCAAGAGTGGGAAGCGAATTTGTTGGGGTTTGTGAAGCAAGTAAGTACGGAGTATCTTCCACTACATCAAATCCAATCTCTTGAGGAGGCGATCGATCATCTATATCAAGTCAAAGAGGTAGAAGCAGATCATCCATTAGTTAAATTATGTGAATGGTTTCAACAAATTTTTGAGAATGGATGGCAGCCCGAAGAAGTTGCGCTCACCTTAGCTTTAAATCCAACTCGTAGTATTAAGCCCAATCATCAAGGGATTGAACAACCCGAAGTCAATGGTGCAAAAGTGATCCGTTTAGGAGTGCAAATGCATCAAGAAACTGTGATACTGATTATTCGGCAAAAACAATTGAGTGAAGCAGAAATTCAGATTAATGTGCGGTTGTATCCTGCTGCGGATGCAATGTATTTACCTGATGGAGTTCAATTGACAGTATTGGATGAAACGGGTACTCCTATCCCTAAATTGCAAGTACAAGCGAGAGCAGCGAATTGGCTAAAGTTAGAATTTACAGGTGAACCCAAGGATCAATTTAGTATTCGCGTAAGTCTAGAGGAAAGTAGTGTTACAGAACATTTTTTGTTATAATTGTGCTATACTGCTGATCATCTACAACCAATTGTCTTGTGTGGAAATTCAAAGGGTATGGCAGTTACCAGAAAATGGGTCATCTTTGAGTTTGGAGAAGGAAGCTTTGAAACGGGCTTTCCAGTCACGGTGCGTATTGGAACTGATGGAATTGAAGGAAGTAACCGTATTCCCAATGGATGGTTGCCACCTGCTCCTAAAGGTTTAACAGAGTCTAGTCTTGGACAATGGAAACAGAATTTTGAAGAATGGATTCAATATTTTGCCAGTCGATCAATTAAACTTCCTGCTGCTCAGGTTAATCAAGTAGGAATTAGCTTTCCTCGACAAACAGAAGAGCTAGAAAAGAAAGTTCAAGAATGGTTAAAACATCAGCATAAAGATTGGCAGAAAATTATTAGCGCTTTATCATTGGAACTTAATAGACAGGATAGAGTTAGAGTTATTATTCAGACAGATAATGATTCGCTAAAGCAACTTCCTTGGCAAGTTTGGGAGTTATTTAGCGATTCTGATAAATTATCCAAAACTGAGTTTGTCTTTAGTCCATCACAGCAGACAGCCGTGGGGCTAAACTTGGACTCCAGAAAACTATTTCAAGTTAAAATTTTAGTTATTCTGGGTGAGCCGTTAGAAAAAGAGACAATTTCAAAAATTGATTATCAATCAGATCTGGATGCAATTAGTAAATTAGATGCAGACATCGAGTTTTTAGCGCAGCCAACTCGCCAAATTTTAGTTGATAAATTGTGGGAAAAACACTGGCAAATTATTTTTCATTCTGGACATAGTGGGAGTGAAAGAGATACTAATAAAGGATATTTATTGCTAAAGCGGAATCAAAATGGAAGTGAAGAAACGATCTCTATTAGCAATTTAAAGGAATCTTTAGTAGAAGCCATCGCTAATGGTTTGCAATTGGCAATATTTAATTCCTGTGATGGGTTGGGTATTGCCAATCAGTTACAAGAGTTATCTTTGCCTCAAGTTATTGTCATGCGGAATAAAGTTCCGGATACAGTAGCACAAGACTTTTTACAGGATTTCCTCAAAGCTTTTGCTGGTGGAGAGGGTGACAGAAGTTTACATGATGCTTTACGCGAAACAAGGAAAAAACTCAAAGATAATTATGATGATAGTTATCCAGGTATGAGTTGGAATCCAGTGATTTTTCAGCAGCATCCTGACACTCGACCTTTGTTGTGGAGAGAGTTTCTTAAAGTTTCTAAAAAGGCCGATCAAGCTAAAAATTCTGATAAATATAATAAATGGCAATGTGTTGATATTGTTGAATCAAATTTGAGGAGTTATGAAGCTTATGATCTGTGTCGATGTGTTGCCGTTAATCCCGTCAATGATAGGATAATTGTCACCACCTTTGGGTCAATACTGAAAATGTGGAAAATAGAAGAAGATAAAGACAGTCATTATCAGCTAATTTTTCAGAAGAGCCTATCTGTTGATCTCGGTAAATGTTATGATATTTCAATCAATCCAAATGGTAGGCAAATAGCTAGTTGTGATTTGGGTACACAGGTCAAGATTTGGAGTTTACAAACAGGTGAATTGCTAAATGCTTTAGGAAATCGAAGATTTGCAATTTTAGGAGAAACTACTGATGATATTCTTAATATTGCATCTAATTTCTTACCTATATCAACAGACTTTGTTTACAAGCAAGCTAGTAGAACAAATGTAGCAGGACATTCTGACGATGTGATGTGTGTGAAATTTAGTCCGAATGGAGAATTTATCATAAGTGGTAGTATAGACAAAACAATTAAAGTTTGGGAAGTACAGACCGGACAAATTATCCATACGCTTTCTAGTAGTCATGACAATGCTCTTTTGGCCATCAACACTGATGGTAGAACAGTTGCTAGTATGTGTGACAATAAAATTGATATTTGGGATTTGCACACTGGCAAAATCAAACGGACTCTGTTTGGGTATGATGCAATTATACGATCATTAGCATTTAGTCATGATGGTAATCTTCTAGCTAGTGGAACTTATGAAGGAAGACTTAATATATGGAACTGGAAAGCAGGTCAGTTACTTCATTCTCTATCGGCTGAATGTAACAATGTATCTTGTCTCACTTTTAGTCCAGATAATCAGATTTTAGCTAGTGGGTGTTCGGACAGCACCATTAAGCTCTGGAATCCTATAGATGGAACACTTATTCAAATGTTAGATACTCCTGAAACTGATGGTTGTTATTTGAGGGGTATTTATTCTATAGTTTTTGCTTGTGATGGAAAAGTTATAGTCAGTTCTTGTGCAGACAAAAGTGAAATTAAAGTTTGGCAAAAACTGAAATAAAGGAAGACCAGCATAAATCGCTATCACTTATCCCAAACTTATCTACCACATTTGCATAATTTCAGAGCCTCCACAACGTTACTTCTATAGAAACACAAATGGAAGTAACCCAACATGGAAAACATTTTCATCCTCGTCGTCTGGTTTCTCATGGGAGCTGCTACCGGAATGGTTGCAGAGAAGAAAAACCGGGATACCACATTGTGGTTTGTTTTAGGCATTCTCGGCGGTTTTATCGCTCTATTTGTCGTTCTCGTTTTGCCACCGGTTTAGCCTTTCCTGGGGAGTCTACGTTCTAGCAACTCCCCCTCCCTTTTGCATAAAAGGCCACCTCCGCAAACGTTACATCAATAGAACAACATTCATGAAGGACAAATCCAATGACAGATACTCGCAACTTTAACGCCTCCAACCTTAACCTCAACGGTCTTACCCATGCGGTTAAAGAATGGTTTGAATTCCAAAACTATCAAGTCCAAGACCTCCAATTAAGCAATGGCGACAAAGTAATTCAAGCGCGTCAAGGAGGATGGCGCAATATGCTCGGACTCTCCTCTGCTCTGAACATCGTTCTCCGTCACCAAGATAACACACTCACCGTAGAAATTGGGGCCGGAAAATGGGCGGATAAAGCCGTTGTCGGCGCAGTCAGCATGTTTGTTTT
Organism: Roseofilum capinflatum BLCC-M114; assembly: GCF_030068505.1. Lineage (NCBI taxonomy): Bacteria > Bacillati > Cyanobacteriota > Cyanophyceae > Desertifilales > Desertifilaceae > Roseofilum > Roseofilum capinflatum. Next base: position 126,915 of record NZ_JAQOSO010000092.1, on the reverse strand, counting down.
ATGGCCTCTGGCCTTCACTGCTGCTTATGGTGCATGGCAACAACAAAAACTTCCCCAACGCACGTTTGATTTCATTCAACAATACATCTATCAAGGCTAGATAGCCATCCCTAGAGAGTAGAAAAGCATAATTTCTACTCTCTAAATTTGTTAATCATGCAGAAGTCAGATCAAATCCCATTAAAGACTTGTCATTGCGACCGCAGGGAAGCAATCGCCAAGGTTAACGAAATTGTCGGGATTGCTTCATTTGCGTTCTATTCGCAATGACTTCTTCTAACAATTTTGTACCCCGATACAGCGCAAACGATTGTATAAAAATACTGGAGGACAAGCTGATGAGCATCTCTAACCCCAAAAAAGAATGCAAGCGCAAGTTTTGTATTACCGTTGGCATTATTTTGCTGATTGAAATTCCCCAAGTTGTCGCCGCTTGGGTTACCTTAGCCGATAAAATTACCCTGTTCCCCACCCCCTCTATTCAAGTGGTAGAAACAAATTATCCACGGTTAAAGTAACCACAAGTTGAAGATGAGTTTCAGCTTATTGCCTACCTGTATGGTATAAGCTGAAACTTTTTTCTCTCATTGCCTGTATCTGGATCTTACAAGAGCAATGTCGTGCGATCGCTCCTTAATTGAACGGAAAGACAAGCGCTATAGTGTTTCTGCGGTGATTAAACAAGCAGTTCATCTCCATGATCCCTAAAAGAAGGGTTCAACTGGATTAGCTACAGTGGAGGGCGCGATCGCGCCCTACCCCATACCCCGTATAAGGTCGCTTATAGGGTGGTTGTAACCCTAAAACAATATCCTCCCTCGGCACTCCCATGGCCACCAACTCTTCTCCCACATCACTATCCGTCGCGTTCTGCTGTAACCAGATTTGCCCGTCTCGAATATCGAAATGTAACACTGTATAATAGATTCGCTTCAAATGTTTCCACCCCACCCGCATCAGTTGATAGCGATCGCGCTCTACATCGAAACACAGTAAACTCTCCACCTCGGCCGTATCCTGACTGTAATGACTATGTTCCGTTAGGAGTTTTTGAATACAGTCTCGATAGTGCCCTATCTTATCCATTGCACAACCTCCTCAAAAACGGGATCGTAAACTAACAACTTAACTTGATTTTGCCGAACAGCAACCTGCGCTAGACGACTCTGGAAAAAACTTTCGTAGGCCTCAACTGGAACTGCAAGATAAAGCGATCGCTCAGGTTCATTCACATCCAGCATAATTCGGTAATTTTAAAATTGCCCCAATGCTGTATGAAAATCACTAATCGCTGAAGGACTAATAAAACTCTTAATCTCCACCGCAATTTTTTCGTTTTCCCGTTCCGCAGCAATCAGTCGTTCTGCGGCTAGATCGATTTTAACCGTAACTTCTTCCCAATCCAACTCTAGGGGGTCATCTGTAATTTGCCAGCGATCCTTGACTTGATTTTTGTGGTATCATCTTATTTTGTGAGAATGATTATCATTTTATGTTTAGTCTATGACCCTTACATCCAGCGACATCACTCCATCCTCACTTGAGATTCCCAAGCGAGGGATGCCAGTGACCATCATCACCGGTTTCTTGGGCAGTGGCAAAACTACCCTAGTCAATCAGATTCTCAGCAATCGTCAGGATTTGAAAGTAGCGGTATTGGTGAATGAATTTGGCGACATTGATATCGATAGTCAACTGCTGGTGTCTATCGATGAAGAGATGGTGCAACTGAGTAATGGCTGCATTTGCTGCACCATTAATGATGACTTGGTTGAGGCCGTTTACAACGTCTTAGAAAATAGCGATCGCATTGACTATCTGGTGATTGAAACCACAGGCATCGCCGATCCCCTGCCCATCATGCTCACCTTTCTGGGTACTGAGTTACGAGATCTAACCCATCTTGACTCTGTAATTACCCTAGTGGATGCGTCTGAATTTACCCCAGAACATTTTGATAGCCAAGCAGCCCTGAAACAAATTGCCTATGGGGACATTATTCTGCTCAATAAAACCGACTTAGTTGCTGTTGAAAAAGTCGAGGAATTGGAAGGTCACATTCAGGCGATCAAAGAAAAGCCTCGCATGATGCGCTGCCAAAATGGGAAAGTGCCTCTGCCGGTCATTTTGGATGTGGGATATAACAACCAAGAATCCTACGCCGATCTCGTCCAGGAAGAGATTGAAAAAACCCAGCTCGATCGCCACGATCCCCACCATCACGATCACAGTCATGACCATCACGATCACGAACATCATCACCATCACTCCGATCATTTGGATAACGATGGGTTTGTGTCTGTATCCTATCGCAGCGATCGCCCCTTCTCTCTACAGAAGTTTCAAAAATTTCTCGATACTTTACCCTCCAACGTATTTCGGGCTAAGGGTTTGCTCTGGTTTACCCAAAGTCCCCAGAAACACATCTTTCAGCTCTGTGGCAAGCGCTTCACTCTAAGCGCTGAAGACTGGGATAATGCCACCCCCAGTAACCAACTCGTGGTCATTGGGCGGCATATCAACAGAGAAGAAATTTGTCAGCAACTCGCCCTCTGTCAAGCGCCCTAGTTCCTGGTTCATTCATTTTCTCCATCGTAGGAGGGCAACCTCCACACAACTCAATTCTGAACTGTCCTTATACCCCCCTTAAATTTTATGACTGCCCAAATGCCTGCTCGTAACCTATCTGTCGATCAAACCATTGCTGCCATTTCTGCTCCACCTCAGCCACCGGTTTCCCAAGCCGAGATGGAACAAGCCGTGCGAACCTTGTTACTAGGATTGGGAGAAGACCCCGATCGCGAAGGATTGCAGGATACTCCGAAACGAGTCGTCAAAGCTCTCCAATTTCTCACTTCTGGTTATCACCAATCCCTGGATGAATTGCTCAACGGCGCTGTATTTCACGAAGATACCGATGAAATGGTCTTGGTAAGGGATATCGATCTCTTTAGCTCCTGCGAACACCACATTTTACCAATCCTAGGACGTGCCCACATCGCTTATATTCCCAACGGTAAAGTCATTGGTCTTTCCAAAATTGCCCGCATTTGCGAAATGTATGCCCGTCGCCTACAAGTTCAGGAACGGCTCACTCAACAAATTGCCAATGCTCTACAGGGTTTGCTACAACCCCAAGGTGTCGCTGTCGTTGTAGAAGCCACCCATATGTGCATGGTGATGCGGGGGGTACAAAAGCCAGGTTCTTGGACGGTGACCAGTTCTATGCAGGGAGTCTTTGCTGAAGATGCCAAAACCCGCCAAGAGTTTATGAGCTTGATTCGCCACAGTCCCTCATTTCACTCTTGAGGATAACTGCATCTAGCCAGATCGTAGGGTGGGAAGGGGATAAGCGACATTATTGGAATCCTACAAGCATACCCTGCCCACCTTACCCAGATCCTTGAGTTCAGTATCCGGACTTGATATGAATGATCGATCGCCTATAATCTAACCCAGAGCGTTCTGAGGAAGAGCGATGACAGCCACGTTACCCACAGCAACCCCCCCTGAAATGATCCATCTTTCGGGTATTAGTTGGAAAACCTACGAACATCTTCTGGAAGAACTGCAAGACCGGCGTTTGCGCTTAACCTACTATTGCGGAAAATTAGAAATATTGGCTCCTTCACCCGAACACGAACTGCATAAAACGGTCATGGGGCGCTTTGTCGAGACTCTGGCAGAAGAATTAGAGATTAACATTTATCCCCTGGGATCGACTACATACAAGCATCCAGAGTTAAGCGGAGCAGAACCTGATGAATGTTTTTATATCCGCAATATTGCGGCTATTCGCGGCCGGCGAAGATTGAAACCGGAAGATCCGCCCCCCGATCTGGTGATTGAAATTGATATCACCAGCAGTTCCAGCGATCGCTTGCAGGTGTATGCTTCTTTGGGAGTCCCTGAAGTTTGGATTTATGATGGCAACGCTCTAACTATCCAACAGTTACAAAATGAAGAGTATATTGCCTCTACGAACAGTCAATTTTTCCCCAATATTCCCATCCCAGACATTTCCAGATTTCTCCAACAAGCCGAAACGATGGATTATTTAGAATTAATCAAGAGGTTTCGCAATTGGGTCAGAACAGCGCTTTAAGTTTGTTTCAGACCATAATAATCCGCACAATCTATCGAAATATCGGGAAGGTTATCAAGCATAGAATCCCAAGTATTGTGGGATTTTAGAGCTTCTACCACAATAGGAAGGGGTTCGGCAAGAATGACGTTAAAATCTGCTTCTTCAGGCAACTGAATTTTAAATGATAAACATTCCTGGGGAGGAGCAAATTGAGCATTAACTCCGTCTTTGTTCCCTCTGGAATCTACCCGATACCAACCAATTTCCGGTAAGTAAATAGCATTGAAACCATGTAAGCTGTAGGGTGCGCCCTTATCATCAATACTCAATCGTTGATAGCAAAAGCCTGCGGGGATCTGATTAGCTCGAAGGAGTGCGGCTAGTAAATGACTTTTAGCGTAGCAATACCCTGTTTTGTGCCTAAGAACATCAGACGCACGACAAGTTACAGGATTCATTTGATAATCAAAACTGTGATAAATTTCATCTCGCACCCACTCGAAACAAGCCTTAGCTTTTTCTAATACGGTTGTACATTCTAACGTGATTTTTGTGGCACAGTCCATAATTTCTGGATTTTGCCAGTCGATCGCGTCAGTCGCTTGCAAGAATTCTTCCATGTAGTTTTTCCTTAATCTGCGATCGCCGTTAGACAACTCATCCTATTTTATAACCCCCTTAAAAACTTCTCATAGCCTTGCTTAAATTTCTCTTTGCCATCTCGCTCAACAACACTGCCATGAGCCATAATAACTCGATCAAAGTCCCATTGTAAAATTTGTTTTACTAATGCTCTAACTCCTTCTATGTCAGTTGTGGCAATGCGCTCTAGTAGAGATGGACTCAATTGTTTATATCCACCAAGAATTCTAGCTGCAAATTGCGTGAGCAGTGGAAAGCTTTCGTCAAAGTGAAAGGCTGTATCTGTTAAAATTAGAGTCCGGCTAGATGCATGAAAAAAGACACATTCATTGAATTCATCAACTCCGTTTAAACCCAAAACCCTAAAGCCCTTGAAAAAGACGAACTCTAACCCAGCGAATAACTCACCCCTATCTCTCTCGATAGTGCGATCGATGGGCAATTCTGGTTTTTTGATCCCTAAGCCGGGTACAGCCCAAAATGTCGCTTCGGGATAAAGAGATTTGAAGTTAGATGCAAATAAATGGTGATACAGGTTGGGCGCAATCATATGTTTAACAACTCCAAGTTCGCCAAGCTGACTGACGAGTGTATCGCTGGCTTGAATAGGAGAAATCACGACTAATTCTCGATTTTCCAATCGAATCATGGTCATTCTCGTTCCGACGCTGAGTCCAAGATATCGGAGGGGTTGTTGGGCAACCCAAATATCTGTGTCAAGTTCTTTGAGCATTAGGAAACTCCACAGGATGAGTTAAGATTATAGTCTCTCATTGCTGTGTTGGCAGTCTGCGCCTCAAACTTGAGCCTCTCGTATGATGGTTACATCAATTTCAACAAGCTGCTCTGGATAACCCAGCCGCCAAACCCCCAATAGAGTTGCGGGAGGGACTCGATCCTCGAACCATGTTTCGATCGCACTCCATGCAGCAACAAGATTCGCCTGCTCACCCACAACATATACAGTGAGCTGCTGAATATCAGCTTGAGTAAAATCATAAGCACCCAGTAGAGTCTGAAGATTCTGCAAGCATTGGGTTGCTTGTGCAAAAGGATCGTCCTTGCCAACCAATTGAGCGCTTGCATCATGGGGAACTTGGCCAGCTACATACAGTTGATTTCCAATTTGTTTAGCATAATAGTAGTTGGAGGTTTTTGCTAGTCCTGCTTCTGTCTCGATTTCGTTCATTCTAAGACTCCTGATGCAATTATATGAATATGAAACGACGGGCGATCGCCGATGCAGGCTTGGTAACAGGCATGGTATAACTCATTAAAACTACTATAGTGATTAGCGAGTTGATTGACAAAATTCTAACTCTGTCAGTCAAATTGGTTTGTACAACAGGTATCTTGTGAATTTTGAACAGATGGCTGATTGCTGTGGCGCTCTACTAGAGTGCAGGCATCAAGTTCCAATGTTGATAAAGGTCTTCTGCGTAGAACATAATTTCTTCGTTAGGCAGATAAAGTTTTGGTTTTTGCCGTGGATATAAACTTTCAAGACATTGAACGTCTTGTTGTACAACAATTGAAGCCATATTGAGTAAAGACTCTTGCATCACTGATTTCAGTGCGGGATCGCTGAATTTTGCATAGAGCAAAATAAATGTTTGGGTTGTCGTCTCTGTTTCTGGATAAAGAATATGACCTTGATAGGTTTGAACATCAGGTGAAACTAAGCAAAAGAACTGTGTTGAGGGAAACACATATTCTAGAAAATTCTGCATCACTTCTGGAATGGCTCCTAGGAAAGGACTGGCGGTAATTTCCTCTGGTGTGTAGTCAGCTTTCTCCACGGCTTGCGAAACCTTGGCATAGATGCCCTCTTTCGTCACGAATTTCGACTGACAAGATTTCACTTTAAAAAATTCTCGATGAGTGCCATTTTGATGATCATGATCGTAGTTAATCATCAGACTACTCAAAAAATCACTTTGAATACTTCTCTGGGCGGTTACGCCTAGAAATTCGTACTCAGAGGCAACCTTGCGGTGCAACTCAGGAATCGGGAGTCGAGGCTCAAATCCGCCGTAAGTCCAGATCAAGTCCCCATCAATAATTAAGTCTAACGGGTCAGCCAATGGCGCTCGACTTAACTGACCTTCTCGCCACAAATGACCCGATCCGTTGAATTCTACAGCATGAAATGGACAGGCGATCGTATTGCGCTGCTCACAAATCCAGCCATTGGATAAAGGGGCTTGCATATGCGGACAAATGTTATTGAGAGCGAAAACCTCTCCAGAGGCATTCTGCCAAAGGACGTAATCTTGGGCATTCAATGTGACTTTATAGGGGCTATTGATACCCAGCATGGACTTGTGCGCGATCAGCCAAGGCGCACCAGGAAGAATGGGTTGCATAACGAATTCTAATTAAACATCTGTTTAGCTAATTAAACAGATGTTTAGTTGACTTGTCAAGCCCTTTTGAAGGGAAAATACAGCACTTCGCGCTGCTATAAGTACATTGGCAAATGCTCAAACCTTTGTACACTAAGACTTTTGCCTTTTGCCTTTTGCCTCTTGCCTAGCGCAAAGCGCTATAAGGTTTAGGCTGGATAGAGTAGTCTGTTTGCTAAAATGCTCTAGATCATGCCCAAGCCATTTGACCCTGCTGCCAAGAAGGAAAAACAAAGTCGTAATCCGGAAGTCACAAAAGCTAATATTCTGGCCGCTGCAATTGAAGAATTTGCACAGTATGGTTTATCTGGCGCAAGGACAGAAGCGATCGCTACTCGTAGCGGAGTGACCAAGGCGATGCTCTGCTACTACTTTAAAAACAAAGAAACCCTGTATAAATCCGTCTTACAGCAACTTGTTGATGAAATTAATAATGCCTTTCAATCCATTGATTTGGAGAAATTATCTCCGGAGCAGGCATTAGAAACTGTTGTGCGAAACTATATCGGGTTTGAAGTGAGTCATCGCTGGCATGGAATGCTCTGGTTTCAAGAAGCGATTCAGAATCAAGGACGCTATGGGGAACAGACAGGTTGGGAAGCTGGGTTTCAAGCCATTGTTGAGATCTTGGAGCGAGGCATTGCTGAAGGGAAATTTCGCCCGGTCGATCCATTCCTGACAGCCATTAATATTTTAGGGGTTTGTTCGTTTTACTTTGATGCCTATGAAAACTTGAAGTATCTCAATACTGAGAAAGCTCTCCTCAGTGCTGAGATGGTGAAAGAGCAAACCGAAACTGCGGTTGAATTTATTCTTGCTGGATTGACGACTTCAGGACAAGTATGAGCAATAGTCAATTACGGACTAAATTTTTCGTTCATCGTTCTGGACAGCTATGATAGAGCCTAGTTGGACTGAAACATTATTTCTCCAACAAGCCGAAACGATGGATTATTTAGAATTAATCAAGAGGTTTCGCAATTGGGTCAAAACAGCGCTATGAAGATGAAACGGCGGGCGATCGCCCAAGATACGCTAAATATTCTCAATGTTGGCTCTTATCATGGGGAGCAAGGGCAACTGGTGAATATCCAACAGGACATTAAAACCTGTTTAGCCAGAACCACATACTACGAACCTGAAACCCTAGTGACTCTTGAAAATCAGGTTCTTTCCCTTGCGCCTCCCTTTGAGCAGACGGAGTTTATTGTTAAGAATGAGACGACTTTAGTCGGGGCAGAACGCCTGGCGCGATCGCAGCAGTTTGATAGAATTGGTGTCCTTAATTTTGCCTCCGCGAAGAATCCTGGAGGTGGATTCCTCAACGGTTCCCAAGCTCAGGAAGAAAGTTTAGCTCGCAGTTCAGCATTGTATGAGAGTTTAACTCAGTGCCGAGAATACTACGACTATCATCGCGCTCATCGCGATCTGTTGTACTCCCATCGGATGATTTATTCACCCCATTGTCCCGTTTTTCGCCAAGATGACGGCACATTGCTAGAGACTCCCTATCGGGTCAATTTTATCACCAGTCCAGCGCCCAATGCTGGGGCGATCGCCCGCAATAATCCCGAACAACTCAAAGACATTCCTCAAGTTTTAGGCGATCGCACCCGTAAAGTCCTCAGTCTAGCTGCCCATCACCAGTGTGATGCTTTAGTCTTAGGCGCTTGGGGATGTGGTGTGTTTAGAAACGATCCCACCGTTGTTGCCCAAACATTTGCTGATTTCCTCCTACCCGATCGCCCCTTTTGGGGGCGCTTCAAAATGGTAGTATTCTCTGTTCTTTCCTCAAACAAACAGCAGCCCATCTTAGCTGAATTTGAACGCCAATTTACAGATAAATCCTGATATAGCCCTTGACAAAAGAAAGGGTGTAGGCGATAATGGAAATGGTATCCAAAAATATTTTAGAGAAAATAGGGAGCGATCGCATCAGACCCACCCTCAAAATTTTTAATTTATAACTCAATTACCGGTATCCTAGATTGGGGGAACTCCCCCTGTACATTCTTCTACCCTTGACCCATGAACAACGCCCTGAAAAACTGTAGCCTTTTCCTCGTTGGTATGATGGGGGCAGGTAAAACCACAGTCGGTCAGGAGTTAGCCAAACAGCTCAATTATCGTTTTTTTGACACCGATACGTTGATTGAGCGAGTTGCCGGTACAGATATCCCCCAACTATTTGCCACTCAGGGAGAAGAAGGCTTTCGGCAACTAGAAACCCAGGTACTCGCCCAATTATCCGCTCAATTGCGCTCCGTAATTTCTACGGGGGGCGGTATGGTGCTGAAACCCGAAAATTGGGGCTATCTGCGCCATGGGATAGTCCTGTGGCTTGATGTTCCCCCAGAAGTTCTCTACGATCGCCTAAAAACCGATCAAACTCGCCCCCTCTTAAAAACAGCCAATCCCCTAGAAACCTTACAAACCTTGTGCGATCGCCGTCAAGATCTCTATGCCCAAGCTGACTTACATCTAAGCCTAACCGGAGCTGAGTCCCCCGAACAAGTCACCAATAGGGTGTTCGCGGAACTCCCTCGGATCTTAAAAGCCAATTCTGTTCACAATTAACAGTTGAGCCACTCGGCTCTCATCCACAATCAGACCTTTGTTAGATCAAGGAATCCATTCATGTCTACAGCAGCAACTGACCATCTCGACGAAAATACCCGCGTTCGCGTCTTAAGTGAAGCTCTTCCCTATATCCAGAAATTTGCCGGCCGCACAGTCGTCATCAAATACGGGGGAGCAGCCATGAAAGATAGCACCCTCAAAGATCAAGTCATGCGCGATATCGTCTTTCTCTCCTGTGTTGGAGTGCGTCCGGTGCTAGTTCATGGAGGAGGGCCAGAAATCAATACCTGGTTAGGCAAATTAGGCATCGAAGCCCAATTTAAAAATGGCCTGCGGGTGACCGATGCACCAACCATGGATGTGGTCGAAATGGTCTTAGTCGGTCGGGTAAACAAGGAAATTGTCTCCTTAATTAGCCAAGCTGGAGGTCAGGCGATCGGCCTCTGTGGTAAAGATGGTAACTTAATTACGGCTCGTCCCCAAGGCCAAGAAGGAATCGGATTTGTAGGAGAAGTAAGCAGCATCAACACCAAAGTATTACAGCCCTTACTGGAAAATGGTTATATTCCCGTAATCTCTAGTGTAGCCTCTGATTCCCAAGGGCAAGCTTATAACATTAATGCCGATACCGTAGCAGGAGAGTTAGCCGCCTCCTTATCCGCAGAAAAACTGATCTTGTTAACCGATACATCAGGAATTTTGAGAGACTATAAAGATCCCTCCACCCTGATCGATCGCCTCGATATCCAAGAAGCTCGTCGCCTGATTGAAGTTGGAATTGTAGCCGGAGGCATGATTCCCAAAGTCCAATGCTGTGTCCGCAGTTTGGCTCAAGGAGTGAAAGCCACCCATATTATCGATGGCCGAGTGCCCCACTCCCTGCTGTTAGAAGTGCTAACAGACACTGGAATTGGTTCGATGATTGTGGCTTAGGGAGGAACAATGGAACCGTTAGAGAATGCCCAACAAGCCTATCAGACGGGACGGATAGCCTTCGAGCGCGGGGAATATCGGGAGGCGATCGCCGCTTTAGAAACCGCCAAAAGCCAAGTCGCCAAATCTTCCCCCCTAGGAGGGGAAGTGCAGATTTGGTTAGTCACCGCCTATGAAGCAGCCGGAAATAGCACCGAAGCCTTATCCTTATGTGAGACCCTAGAACATCATCCCGATTGGCACACCCGCAAACAAGCGCGACGCTTATTGGAGATTCTCAAAGCTCCCCAATTAAATCGTCGTTCAGAATGGAATACCACCATTCCCGATCTATCCACCATGGATGAGAGCGATCGCCTTTATCGTCGCGGAACCGGAACCACTCAGGTTAAACCTCCAAAATCCCAAGAGGAATCAGAACCGGTGGATCTCTCTTCCGTAGAGACAGAAGATAATCGCTTTCTTTGGGTGGCTTTAGGGGCGATCGCCCTAATCATTGGCGGGTGGATTAGCTTAGGATAGAGGGATAATGGGAACAGTGCCAACACAAGAAAGATAGAGCAAATCATGGGAAAATATCGATCGATGGCTCGGATTTTATGGCCCTTATATTTAATCGTGGCGATCGCCCTAACCGGATGCGTCAAGTATGATGTAGGCGTAAACTTTCAAAGCCAAACCTACGGAGAAATGGTGCAACGGGTACAAATCTCCGATCGCCTGCACGATTTTAGCCAAGTCGTCGCCGAACAATGGTTAGAAAGTTTGCAAGAGCGCACCCGGAAATTGCGAGGCAAAACCCAACGCATTTCCGAGCGGGAACTGCTCGTCACCATTCCCTTTTATAATGGTGCAGACCTAGCCTCAAAATTCAACGAGTTTTTTAACCCCGCCAATCCTCAAACCCCGCCAGAAGACGAAACCCTACCCCAACTCACCTCCGAACTCAACCTTGCCCAAAATAACTTTTGGGTCGCCATTCGCAACCACCTAGAAATGGAAGTAGACCTGCGATCGCTCGCCGTTCTATCCTCAGAAGGCAACGTTCTCGTCAGTCCCGGCTCCCTCTTCAATCTCCAATTTGCCCTCACCACCCCCTGGGACGCTCAACCCATCACCCAAGCAGAAAACAGCCTCACCCCCGTCCCAGACCCCGAAAATCATCAATTAGTTTGGACACTTGAAGCTGGAGAAATCAATCACCTAGAAGTCATTTTTTGGGTTCCCAGTCCCATCGGGATTGGAGCATTAATCATCCTAGCCGCCATTTTTGGCGGCATGACCCTAAAAGATTGGTTTCCTCAGAAGGGGTAATGGGGAGATGGGGAGATGGGGAGATAGAAAGGATAGCCTCTTGTCTATTCCCTATTCCCCATTCCCCATTCCCTATTCCCCATTCCCTATTCCCCATTCCCTGTATACTTATCTTTTTCTGGAGATCTCTATGGAAGCATTAAAAGAAAGAAACCTATTAAGCGTTGCTGACTTAACCGTTGCCGAACTACACGAGCTATTAACCTTTGCCGCAAAACTCAAATCCGGAGAACTCAATTGGACTTGTCGTAAAATTCTCGGACTCTTATTTAGCAAAGCCTCAACCCGTACCCGCGTCAGCTTTAGCGTCGCCATGTATCAACTCGGCGGTCAAGTCATTGACATGAATCCCAGCGTCACCCAAGTCAGTCGCGGCGAACCCGTCGCCGATACCGCCAGAGTTTTGGGCCGGTATTTAGATATTCTCGCCATTCGCACCTTTGAACAAAAAGAACTAGAAGACTATGCCAAAGATGCGGGAATTCCCATCATTAATGCCCTCACCGACTTAGAACACCCCTGCCAAATCTTCGCCGACTTACTCACCATTCAAGAATGTTTTGGCAGTTGCGAAGGCAAAACCCTATCCTATTTTGGTGATGGCAATAATGTCGCCAACTCCCTCTTACTCGGTTGCGCCATGATGGGCATGAATATCCGCATTGCTGTCCCCAATGCCGAATATGAACCCAACCCAAAAATTGTCGCCCAAGCCAAAGAATTTGCCGGTGACAAAACCGAAGTCATCATTACCCACAATGCCCAAGAAGCCGCCCAAGGATGCCATGCTTTATATACCGACGTTTGGGCAAGTATGGGACAAGAAAAAGAAGCCAGAGAACGCATTCCCCTCTTCAAACCCTATCAGGTTAATTCAGAACTCTTAAAACTAGCCGATCCCGAAGCCATTGTACTCCACTGTTTACCCGCCCATCGCGGTGAAGAAATTACCGATGAAGTAATGGAATGTTCCCAATCTCGATTATGGGATCAAGCCGAAAATCGTATGCACGCCCAAAAAGCCCTCCTAGCCAGCATCCTAGGTAACGATGAATAGCCGAATCTTGCCCTCATCCTGAAACAGTCCAGTAGTGCCGTGACCGTGCTAATTTGGTGCTTTAGGAATGCGAGCATCTTGCTCGCTAGGGCACACAACAGCGAGCAAGATGCTCGCACTCCTTTATTGCCTCATTTTAGTATTGTTAATTGTTAATTGAAATGTCTAATCCAGAACAATTGAATTTATTTGATAACTCAAGTATTGCCAGTAGTTCTGAGTTTTCCTCCTCAGAACAGATTCCCAAAGATGCCAAAATTCCCATTCCCCCAGGAACCTATCCAACCCTAGATGCACTCACACAGCATTGCCAACAGTGTCAGCGTTGCGAATTAGGACAAAACCGCACCCATGCTGTTATTCACAGGGGAAATCCTCAAGCACCTTTAATGATTGTCGGAGAAGCTCCGGGCCAAAATGAAGATGAGCAAGGTTTACCCTTTGTGGGGAAATCGGGTCAGTTATTAGACAAAATTTTGGCTTCAGTAAACTTAGATAGTCAACGCGATATTTATATTTGCAATGTGAATAAATGTCGTCCTCCAGGAAATCGTAAACCCACCGCACCAGAAATGGACGCTTGTAAGCCTTATTTACTAGAACAAATCCGCCTAGTCAATCCCAAAATCATTTTATTAACTGGTGCAACCGCCGTTCAGGGTATCCTCGGAGAGAAACGAGGAATTAGCAAAATTCGCGGTCAGTGGTTTGACTGGCAAGAACGGTTTTGTATGCCCATTTTTCACCCCGCTTATTTACTACGAAATCCCTCCCGCGAACCGGGAAAACCGAAGTGGTTGATGTGGCAGGATATTCAAGAAGTTAAGCGCAAGTTGGATGAGATAGAGAGGGTTTGAGCCTCCAAAGAATTCATGATATCATGTCGAGTTAAATAGATGTCATTGCGACCACAGGGAAGCAATCACTACAATTTGCAAGATGATCGAGATTGCTTCATTTCACTCCGTTCCATTCGCAATGACTTGTTATAGCTGATTTAGCGGACATGATATGACTCATGACTGGGGTAGCGCAAATCCCCGCAGCGTTTTCAGTTCAGTGTAGGCTTGCTGGAAGTCGTCGCGGGTAATATAGAGTTCGCTTACGGGTTGGTTGAGGGTGCGGAAACGGCGGATGGCTTGCAAGGCTGCTTGGTTACTTAGAAGGGCCAGATCTGCGCCGCTCCATTCTTGGGTCAGTTGGGCGTAGTGGGAGAGGTCAACACTGGACAGGGGCCGGTCTTGGTTGTGGACTTGGAGGATGGCGAGACGACTGGGGGTGTCGGGGAGGTCGATTTTCAGTTGCAGGTCGAGACGGCCGGAACGCAGGAGCGCGGGATCGATCGCCTCTGGACGGTTTGTAGCCGCAATTAGAATCAGGTTTTTGGTGGCCGATAAGCCGTCAATTTCCGTCAGCAGTTGCCCCACAACGCGATCGCCGACTCCAGAATCGCCGCTATACTGACCTCTGGCGGGCGCTAGGGTATCAATTTCATCGATGAAAATGACGCAGGGAGCTGCTTGTCTGGCTTTGGCAAACAGTTCGCGCACGGCCTGTTCTGAGGCTCCCACCCAGCGACTGAGTAGCTCTGGCCCGGAAATGGCGATAAAGTTGGCTTGGGCTTGGGAGGCGATCGCCTTAGCCAGCAGGGTTTTACCGGTTCCGGGTTCTCCCATCAGTAAGATGCCTTTGGGCGCTTTGGCTTGCGTTTTTTGATACAGTTCCGGATAGAGCAGTTGCCCTTCAACAGACTCTTGCAAGAGCTGTTTAATCTCGTCTAAGCCGCCAATATCCTGCCAAGCGACTTGGGGAGACTCCACTTCTACAGAGCGCAATACGGCGGGTTTAATGGCGCTTAAGGCTTGGTCAAAATCATCGCTATTAATGGTTAAGGGGGCGGTGGGTTGGGTGTCTGGGGTGGGCACTTGGCGACGTAGAGCTTGATGGGCTGCTTTTTGACAGAGGGCTTTTAAGTCTGCACCGACAAAGCCGACAGAGCGGGCGGCGATCGCCTCTAAATCTACGCTAGATTCTAAGGGCATCCCTTGGCTAAGAATCTGGAGAATCTTGACCCGCTCCTCACTTCGGGGGACTCGAAAGACAATTTCGCGATCGAACCGTCCCGGTCGTCGCAAGGCCGGATCGAGGCGGTTAGGCAAATTGGTTGCCGCTAAAACGACCACCGAATCACTCACCGCAAAACCATCCATCAACCCCAAGAGTTGACCGACCACGCGCTTTTCCACTTCTCCTTCCACTTGGGAGCGATCGGGCGCTAAACTATCAATTTCATCAATAAAAATTAAACAAGGCGCATTCCGAGCCGCCTTCTCAAATAAAGCTCTTAATTTCCCTTCCGATTCCCCATAATATTTACCCATAATTTCCGGCCCCGTAATGGCGATATAATTCACCCCTAATTCGGCAGCCAGACAGCGAGCAGTGAGAGTTTTCCCCGTACCAGGGGGCCCCACTAACAGCACGCCTCGCGTCGGTTCTAGACCCAATTGCGCCAGTAATTCAGGACGTTTTAGGGGCAGTTCCACCAGCTCTCGCAATTCCTGTTTCACCTCTTCTAAACCGCCAATTTGGTTTAAAGATAAGTTGCCAGAATTAGAAGGCGTTGAATCCCCCTCACCTGCCGATGGTGGTGGCGTAACAATCACCTCTGGGGATGCTTGACTAGGGCGACCTTTGGGAATACTGCCACCCTGGGGAATATTGCTCAAGGAGCGAAATTGGATATCGGTTTTTACTTCCCCTTTTTCCGCTTTTTCTTCTATCCGTTTAGCCAGTTCTAATAACTCTTCAAATCCTTTAAATAAATCGTTCATCATCAATTAGGGATAAGGTTTAATGCCGTCTCATCTTCCTTGATTCTACTCGCAGGCGGCGATAGTCAGCAAACCAGGTAGAGTCGTGATAAAGATGGGGACGCAAACTCCTTTCAATCTGGCGCAAAATTGAGTCTCGTTCCTCCAGGGGGACTGGGGACAGGAAGTGAGAGGCAAACATTTCGATCCAATGGCGTAACCCCTCTTCTCCCTCCAATGCGGTTGGGCGATCGCACAGTTGGGCAAATCTGACTTCTAAGCCATGATTTTCTAACAAAGAGGCATATTCAGCAATACTCGGAAAATACCAAACGGTTTTGGGGACATCATACCCTCTAGCCACCAGAATTTCTTCAACAGCAGTAACTATCGTTTTCACATTACCTTTCCCGCCCAATTCAGCAACCAAACGTCCGCCCGGTTTAAGGGCGTTTGCTATGCCTTGAACGACGGCTTGGGCATCGGTCATCCAATGGAGCGCCGCATTAGAAAAAATGGCATCAAAACAGTTAATTTCCGATAACTCTTCCCCATTTTTGAGTTGAAACTGAATCTGGGGATAGTTGGCCTGAGCTTGGGCAATCATGGACTCGGAACGATCGCAGCCAATCACCGTAGCTCCAGATTCAGCAATTTTAGCAGTTAAATGACCGGTTCCACACCCCAAATCGAGGATTGATTCTCCCGGTTTGGGCGCAAGTTGGGTTACTAAGTCGGCTGCCAGTTGAGAAACATAGTGATGTTTACTCTCGTACAGTTCGCTATTCCAAGTTTGAGTCATAAACCTATGGCCGTGACACAGCTAAAAATGTGCATTAGCGTAGGGTGGGTTAGGCGGCTAAAACCTAGACTCTGACAGCAATCTATCAATCCGCCGTAACCCACCATTTTAGGGTTGTCACGGCACTATAGCGCTTTAGGCTAGGTAATGGGTCATCATGGAGGAGAATATAATCGCGGTGGGGGCAGGTTTTGGGAATCGATTCTTGTTCCCCTAAATTTGGGTGAACCTGCCCCTACTGGGTTAGGCCATTAATAGGGCCATTTCCAGTTGACGATCTCCTCCTTATCGATGCCTTGTTCGCGGGCATATTGGAGATGTTCGATAATGGCGTTTTTCATCCGCTCTTTGACGTAGGCAGCCGCAGAGCCAAGTTTAGGCACGCGGTCAATCACATCAATCACCAAATTAAACCGATCCACTTGGTTGTTAATCGCTAATTCCAGAGGGGTGTTAATGTTGCCTTTTTCCTTGTAGCCACGAACGTGAATGCGCTCTTGGTTGGCGCGGCGATAAACCAGTTTATGGATTAACCAGGGATAGCCATGGAAGTTAAACATGATGGGTTTATCGACCGTGAACAGGCTGTTAAAATCGCGATCGCTCAAACCATGGGGATGCTCTCCCTCAGACATCAGCTTAAACAAATCGACCACATTAACAAACCGTACTTTGAGTTCGGGGAATTCATCGCGCAAAATCGCAGTTGCCGCCAAGGATTCCATCGTAGGAATATCACCACAGCAAGCCATAATTACATCCGGCATATCTGGGTCTTTGCCACAGTCGTCATTACTGGCCCATTCCCAAATACCAATCCCTTTGGTGCAATGTTTAATCGCATCCTCCATGTTTAAATATTGCAGGTGCATCTGTTTGTCGGAGATGATCACGTTTACATAGTCGGTGCTGCGTAAACAGTGGTCACCCACCGAAAGCAAGCAGTTAGCATCAGGCGGGAAGTAGACGCGAACCACATCCGGACTCTTATTGGTCACCAAGTCTACAAAGCCGGGATCTTGGTGGCTAAAACCATTGTGGTCTTGCCGCCAAACTAGAGAAGACAGCAGGATATTTAACGAAGATACGGGGGCCCGCCAGGGGACTTCATTTTTACAGATGTCTAACCATTTAGCATGTTGGTTAAACATGGAGTCTACCACATGGGCGAAGGCTTCATAGGTATGGAAAAGCCCATGACGACCGGTTAAAAGATAGCCTTCTAGCCAGCCTTGTAGGGTATGCTCGCTGAGGATTTCCATCACCCGACCGTCGGGGGAGAGTTGGCTACCATCGAGGTCTTCTTCCAGGAAGTCGGCCATCCAGGCTTTTTTACTGACTTCATAGACGGGATGGAGCCGGTTAGAAGCAGTTTCATCGGGGCCGAAGAGACGAAAACGGGTGGGGTTTTCGCGCATGACTTCCCGCAGGAGGTAACCTAAATATTTGGTGTTTTCGACTTCCACCGTGCCAGGTTTGGGAATTTCGACAGCAAAGTTGCGGAAGTCGGGCATTTTCAGGTCTTTCCGGAGGATACCCCCGTTGGCGTTGGGGTTAGCGCTCATGCGGCGATCGCCTTTGGGAGCCAGTTCTTTTAATTCCGGAATCAGTTTACCCTTTTCGTCAAAGAGTTCTTCCGGTTTATAACTCTTCATCCACTCTTCCAACAAGCGCACATGCTCCGGGTTACTGTGCATTCCCCCCATGGGCACTTGGTGCGCTCGCCAAAAGCCTTCCACTTTGTGACCATCCACCATTTTTGGCCCCGTCCAGCCCTTGGGAGTCCGCAGAATAATCATCGGCCACCGGGGGCGTTTGGCTTCTCCCGTGCGACGCGCTTCTTCTTGGATTGCCCGAATTTGGTTAATACAAGCTTCCATCGTTCCCGCCATCTTTTGGTGCATGATGGCAGGATCTTCCCCTTCCACCACATAGGGGGTATAGCCATAACCGATAAACAGGCTTTCGAGTTCCTCTGCACTAATGCGAGATAGCACCGTGGGGTTGGCAATTTTATATCCGTTTAGGTTCAGAATGGGCAGTACCGCCCCATCCCGGACGGGGTTGAGGAATTTGTTGGAGTGCCAAGCGGTGGCCAAGGGGCCGGTTTCCGCTTCTCCATCTCCAACCACCACGGCAGAGATTAGATCGGGGTTGTCGTAAACGGTTCCGTAGGCATGGGCAAGACTATAACCGAGTTCTCCCCCTTCATGGATGGAGCCGGGGGTTTCTGGGGTGCAGTGGCTACCAATGTGACCGGGGAAGGAGAATTGCTTGAAGAATTTTTGCATCCCTTCTTCGTCTTCGCTTTTGTCGGGATAGACTTCGGAGTAGGTTCCTTCTAGGTAAACGGGGCCGAGGACTCCGGGAGCGCCATGGCCGGGGCCGGCTAGGTAAATGGCGTTAAGATCGTATTTGTTAATCAGTCGGTTAAGGTGAATATAACTGAAACTCAGAGCTGGAGAGGCTCCCCAGTGACCGAGGAGACGATATTTTATCTGTTCAGATCTTAGAGATTCTTTCAGTAAGGGGTTCTCTCGCAGATAAATCATCCCCACAGCCAGATAGTTACAGGCCCGCCAGTAGGCATGAATTTTGTCGAGTTCATCGGGGGATAGGGGAGTTTCGTTGATATTGAGTTTTTCGGGTACGGTTACCATATATGCTCCCTATATAAAACAACAAAGAGATTGACCAGTTTGACTGTTCTGGGTTGAGTGGGAGGACATTCTCTCTCACTCCTAGCCTATTAAACTCGCCCAAGGGCGGGATTGTCAAAACAGCAAAGGGAAGATTTCTTAAGCTTTTCTTTTGATTGATTGCCCGGATGAAAATCTTAAAAGGAATTTAATGTCATATTAATATTAAATCCTAGAAGAGTTTGCTAAAGTTAAACAGAGGTATGACCAATCACTGGGTCAATTCTGAACCTCGATGATGAGTGAGATTGGATATTTCCTCAGTGATGGAAAACAGGAAGGCTAATTTAGGGGGAAGACGCACCGATGGTTATCAGAGGAAAAAAGATCGACACAATAAGCCTTTGGGTTCAACTGGCTGAGTTAGGGGTTTGGAGATGGATCGAAGAATCTTTGGATTGTCAATTCCTGGAAGTGAACTCCAACTAATCCTCAATGTTAATTAATGGTTAAGGTTCAAAAATCATGGCCAATTCTTTATATATTAGCACCACAGAAGTCGCCAGTGGAAAAGCCCTAGTTTCATTAGGGGTAATTGAATGCTTATCCCGGAAAACCAGTAATATTGGGTTTTTCCGCCCGATAATCCGCAAGCCTGACTCTGGGGCGATCGATGATGATATTCAACTGATTCTCACCCATTTTAATCTGAAACAATCCCCAGAGGATTCGTTTGGTTTGTATCTGCATGAAGCAACTGAACTGCTCAGTCATCACCATTTAGATGATCTCCTGGATCGGATTATCGAGCGCTACAAAGAATTAGAGAAAAAAGTAGATTTTGTGGTCTGTGAAGGGTCGGATTTTAAGGGACAAGAAGCGGCATTTGAGTTCGATCTGAATGTAGAAATTGTCAAGAATTTGGGCTGTCCGGTGTTAATTGTGGGTAAGGCGAGCGATCGCACCCCGGAAGAAGCGATCAATTCCGTACAACTGCCCCTAGATGTGTATCGAGAAAAGGAATGTGATGTGGTGGGGGTGATTCTGAATTTAGCCCAACTAGATCAGGTGGATAACCTCAAAGCCATGTTAGTCAAAGAGTTGGATTTGCCAGAGAGCTTAGTTTCTGTGATTCCCTACGATCACCGGCTCAGTAGTCCCCGAATGCGAGATGTAGTGGAACAACTCGATGCCCAAGTCTTATACGGACACAAACGGCTGAACAACCTGGCCACCAACTACGTGGTGGCTGCCATGCAAGTGCAACATGCGATCGAGCGGTTCAAGGAAGGAAATTTAGCCGTGACTCCAGGCGATCGCGCGGATGTGATCTTAGGGGTAGTCCAAGCCGATCAATCGGTGAATTATCCCAATTTAGCCGGTTTAGTCCTCTCCTGTGGCATCAAACCCCACCGAGCGATCGCCAAGCTGCTCGATGGTTTACCCGATGCACCGCCCATTCTTTCGGTAGAAACCGATACCTATACCACGGCTTCCGCCATTCATGACTTGCATGTTCCCCTCACCTGCGGCGATCGCAAAAAGATTAATCTCGGTATTGAAACCTTCGATCGCTACGTCAACTTACAAGAACTCGAAGAACGCATCCAAGGCGTACAAACCAAGGGCATGACCCCCAAAATGTTTACCTACAACTTGGTACAACAGGCCAAAGCCCAAAAACGCCATATTGTGCTTCCTGAAGGTAACGATCCCCGCATCTTAAATGCCACTGCCGCCCTCTTATCCCAAGGTTTAGTCAATATCACCCTTCTCGGTAGCCTATCGAGCATTGAACAAACCCTGAAAAAACATAATATCCGCCTAGATTTAAGCCAAGTCCAAATTATCAACCCCGCTATTAGCACCAACTTCGATCGCTACGCCGAAACCCTCTATGAATGCCGCAAGCATAAAAATCTCAGCTTCGACATGGCCAAAGACTTAATCATGGATGTGTCCTACTTTGGCACACTCATGGTCTACAGTGGAGATGCCGATGGCATGGTCTCTGGAGCCGTCCACACCACCCAACATACCATCCGCCCAGCCCTGCAAATTATCAAAACCCAACCCGACTGTTCCATTGTCTCTTCTGTATTCTTAATGTGTTTAGAAGACCGGGTATTGGTCTATGGAGATTGCGCCGTCAATCCCAATCCCACAGCCGAACAATTGGCAGAAATTGCCCTCTCTTCTGCCGACACAGCCAAACGATTTGGCATTGAACCCAGAGTGGCACTCCTCTCCTATTCTTCTGGAGAATCGGGCAAAGGAGAAGAGGTAGAAAAAGTGAGAAAAGCCACCCATTTAGCCCAAGAAAAACGACCGGACTTGAAAATTGAAGGGCCCATCCAGTATGATGCAGCCGTCGATCCAGATGTGGGCGCTCAGAAAATGCCCAATTCTGAAGTAGCCGGACAAGCAAGCGTGTTAGTATTCCCCGACTTAAATACGGGAAACAACACCTATAAAGCCGTACAACGGGAAACCGGAGCGATCGCCATTGGCCCCATTTTGCAAGGCTTGCGGAAACCCGTTAATGACCTCAGTCGCGGATGCACGGTTACCGATATCATCAATACAGTCACCATTACCGCCATCCAAACCCAAACCATTTGTCCCCTGAATCATCCAAACCCAAGCCAATGAAAATCCTGGTCTTAAACGCGGGTTCGAGTTCCCAAAAAAGCTGTTTATACGAGATTGCCGGAGAGACTTTGCCGGCCCATCCCCCCCACCCCCTCTGGGAAGCCACCATCGACTGGACTGTAGCCGCCGACTATGGGGTAATGAAAGTCAAAGCCAATGGGATGAAACAGGAAACCCACTTAGCCAGCGATGCCAAAGAAGCAGCGATCTCTCAACTCCTGCAAACCCTAGTCAGTGGCGAAACCCAAGTTTTAGGGAGCCTCTCTGAGATTAATGCCGTTGGTCATCGGGTGGTGCATGGGGGAACTGAATATTCCCAAGCCACCCGCATCACCCCAGAAGTCAAAACTACCATTGCCCAACTTATCCCCCTTGCACCGTCCCACAATCCAGCCAATTTACAGGGGATAGAAGCGGTGGAAAAGGTCTTACCCCATGTGCCCCAGGTGGGGGTATTTGACACCGCCTTTCACAGCCAGATGCCCCAAGAAGCGGCGGTATACCCCATTCCCTATCAGTGGTTTGAGCAAGGGGTACGGCGCTATGGCTTCCATGGAACCAGTCACCGCTATTGCGCCCTACGCACGGCTGAGTTAATGGGAAAACCTTTAGAGTCATTGAAAATGATTACCTGTCATTTGGGCAATGGCTGCTCCTTAGCTGCGGTCAAAGATGGCATTAGCATCAATACCACCATGGGATTTACCCCTTTAGAAGGATTAATGATGGGAACCCGCAGTGGTTCTATCGATCCGGCGATTATTTTCTATTTGATGCGCGATCATGGCTTTGATGTCAATAGCCTCGACCGGATGCTGAACAAAGAATCGGGATTTAAAGGCGTTTCTGGACTGTCGGCGGATCTGCGGACAATTCTGCACGCCATAGATGAGAAGAATGAACGGGCAAAATTAGCCTTCGATCTCTTTATTCATCGTCTGCGGAGTGCCATGGGTGAAATGTTGGCTAGTTTAGGCGGTTTAGATGTGCTGGTATTTACTGCCGGGGTGGGCGAAAATTCAGTGGCGGTGCGCCAAAGAGCCTGTGAAGGCTTTGAGTTTTTGGGCTTAACGTTAGATCTAGAGAAGAACGCAGCTTCTGTTATGGATACCGATATCGCCACAGCAGATGCTGCCGTGCGTGTTTATGTGATTCATACGGAAGAAGATTGGGCGATCGCCTCTCAAACCTGGGAGTGTTTATAGCGCTACGCCCTGGTAATGGTTACTTGAGACTTGATACAATCGCAAAAAAACTAGCGATCCCATCACTTTGCAACCGGATCGCTAGTTTCGTCAAATTCTGAATTTTAGCAATTTATAGATTAGAGTGCGGCCAGATAGTCACCGGACACATACCCACCCCCGGCGAGTTTTGCCCAACCACTATGGTCAAAGTATTCCACAAAAACCCGTTGTCCATAGCCGAGTCCGCCAACAACCGGAAAGGAAGTCCCCATTCCCGAACGAACATTTAAGCCACTTCCAGCAACCACCATGTGGCTACCCCCACCCATGTTGGGGTCACCACCACCGGCTTCTAGAGACGCAAAGGTTTGAGATCCAGCCAGTCCATCTACAGCTAGACCCATATCATACTGATAATCTACGACTGCGCTATAGGTAATGTCGCCATAGTAACCGGTTGAGGCCACATTAGAAGGGAAATAACCAGCACTTTTGAGCAAATCTTGCAGATAAACCACATCAGTGCCTCTAGAACCGTAACTCAGGTAGGCCATCGCATTTTCTGCCGCACTGACAATGGAGAGAGCCACACCTAACGCCAAAACTCCTACGGTAGTTTTCGCCAAAGAGAAATTGATGACTTCAAAAGACCGTAATTGTGGAGCAGGATTTGTATCTTCATACGCGAGCGAAGCATAAGTAAATGCAAGTGATTCCATCATAGGTTTTGTGTTATGAAAAACTCGTTACTGTCAGGATAGGAGATCTCTTCAAGTTTCAGCAACTGATGGTTAGCAATAATTAACGAAAATTAATTTATTGTTAGGTTAATGACATCTCACCTAGCCGACGCGCCTAATCTCGTAAAACCCAGGTATCTTTACTCCCGCCCCCTTGGGAAGAATTGACGACTAGAGACCCTCGCTTCAGAGCAACCCTGGTGAGTCCTCCGGGCATTACCGAAATGTCTTCACCGTAGAGGATATAGGGGCGCAAATCCACATGACAGCCTTCAATATTACCGTCTAATAGGGTGGGAACCCTAGACAAACACAGGGTCGGTTGGGCAATATATTTACGAGGATTAGCCTTAATTCGTTGGGCAAACTCTTCCTGTTGGGCAGAGGTAGAATTCGGGCCAACCAACATACCATAGCCTCCTGACTCATCGGCTGCTTTAACCACTAATTCGGGTAAATGGTTTAATACATAGTCTTGTTGTTTAGGTTCCCAACACAAATAGGTCGGGACATTGGCTAAAATTGGCTCTTCGCCCAAATAATAGCGAATCATCTGGGGCACATAAGCATAAATTACCTTATCATCAGCGACCCCAGTCCCTAGAGCATTGGCTAAAGCCACTCGCCCAGACTGATAGACTTCCATTAAACCGGGAATCCCCAACAAAGAATCGGGATTAAAGACGGTGGGATCGATAAAGCTATCATCAATGCGACGATAGACCACATCCACCCGTTGCAGTCCTTTCGTGGTTCGCATTTGCAGGTAGCCATCGGTAATCACTAAATCCCGGCCTTCGACTAACTCAACGCCCATTTGTTGGGCTAAAAATGAATGTTCAAAATAAGCGGAATTATAGATTCCGGGCGTTAAAACGACTACGGTTGGATCGGGGACATGGCTAGGGGCTAGGTTGAGTAAGCTATCGAGTAAACGGCTGGGATAGCGATCGACGGGTTCAATATCCATGAAGCTGAATACTTGAGGGAAAGTGCTTTTCATCACTCGGCGATTTTCTAGCACATAGGAAACACCGGAAGGACAGCGCAAATTGTCTTCTAAAACGTACCATTTGCCGTCTTTATCGCGTACTAAGTCGGTTCCAGTAATATGACACCAAATGCCTTTGGGGGGTTTGAGGCCCATACAGGGTTTGAGAAAGCCGGTGGCTGAGTGAATTAATTCTTCGGGAATGACCTTATCTTTGATAATCTTTTGCTGGTCATAAATGTCCGCAATAAATAAATTCAGGGCTTTAATTCGTTGCTTGAGTCCCTGCTCTAGGGTTTTCCACTCCTGAGACAAGACCACACGAGGAATGAGATCGAAGGGCAAAATCCGCTCAGTTCCTTGTTCTGCGCCATAGACATTAAAGGTTACTCCCAGCTTGAAGAGTCCAATCTGGGCGGCTTGTTGGCGTTGGTGTAGGTGTTCGCGGGAGAGATGGTTAAAGAGGTCAATTAGGGGTTTACATTCGGGGCGAGGATGACCATCGGCCCCGAAGAGTTCGTCGTAGAAGTCCCCTGGATTATAAGAATCAAAGTTCACACTAATGGATCAAATGCGAGTGGGATGAACACTCTATGATATAGGGAAGAGATAGACTAAATTGCTGTAACTAAGACTACGATTTTACAAAACTTTGAGTAAAGCTACAGTTGCACTTGATGGGGGAGAATGTCAAAATTTGAGGGGTATGCTCTGTGGAGTATTGAGTTGAGTCATATTTTTAGTGGTGAGAGAGGACGTGAATTTTGTTGAGGGCCAATAAGGGAGAAATGGGAGTAGAGGCGATCGCCAAATCTCTGGGAAACCGTCAATGGTTGCTTCAGGCTAACTTGCTCAAAAGTTTAGTTCACCGGGATTTAGCAGCCCGTTATCAGGGTTCAGTCTTAGGGAATTTGTGGCCGTTACTCAATCAACTCTCTCAGTTGCTGATCTACACCTATGTGTTTTCGATTGTGCTGAAGGTGAAGCTCAATCTCCAGGGCATGGCGGCCAATAATCTCACGTTTGGGTTATGGTTATTTGCGGGACTGCTGCCCTGGACGGCGTTTATGACGGGGTTGCTTCAGTCCTCGAATGCGGTCATTAGTCAACCGAATTTAGTCAAGAAAGTGGTGTTTCCCCTGGGGTTGTTGCCCCTTGTGCCGGTTTTGAGCGCCTTTATTGAAAGTTCCATGGGGTTAATTGCTCTGATTGTCTTGACCGGCTTTATCACGCAGACGCTGCACCCGACCCTGTTATTATTGCCCTTGGCTTGGTTGCCACAATTGTTGCTCACGGCTGGTTTGGGCTATTTGGTCTCGGCGTTAACGGTGTTTTTGCGCGATATTCCCCAAAGTTTAGCGGTGATTACCAATTTGTGGTTTTACATGACCCCGATTGTCTATCCGGTGAGTATTATTCCGGAACCGTGGAGACAGTTGGTATTTTGGCTCAATCCTTTGGCGGCCATTTCGGAAACCTACCGAGATTTGATTTTGGTGGGGCAGATGCAACATTGGGGAGAATGGATGAGTGCTTTGGGCATTTCTCTGGTACTGTTGTCAGGGGGTTTGTGGGTCTATCGACGGCTGCGCCCTGCGTTTGCTGATGTAATCTAGGGGAGAGGGTTGGGTTGGTTGACGATCGCACTAAGCTAAAGATATTGTATTTTCATGGGTGAAATAACGATTTCACTAAAAGGAGTTTCTAAGTCGTTTAAGCGATATGCCCATCCGGGCGATCGCCTCAAGGAGCTATTGTTACCGGGAAAGATTCGCGGTCAAGAGTTTTGGGCGCTGCATGATATTGATTTGGAGATTCCCCAAGGGCAAACCCTGGGCATTGTCGGGCGCAATGGTTCGGGAAAAAGTACCTTGTTGCAAATTATTGCCTCTACCCTGACTCCAACCACTGGGGAGGTGCAGGTAAATGGACGATTATCAGCGCTGTTAGAATTGGGCAGTGGCTTTAATCCTGAATTTACCGGGCGACAGAATGTCTTTTTTAATGGTCAGTTGTTGGGGTTAACGAAGGACGAAATTAAAACCAAATTTGATTCGATTGTCGCCTTTGCTGATATCGGTGAATTCATTGAACAGCCGGTTAAAACTTATTCTAGTGGCATGTTCGTGCGCTTGGCGTTTGCGGTGGCAACGAGTGTGGAGCCGGATATTTTAGTGGTGGATGAAGCCCTATCCGTGGGAGATGAAGCCTTTCAGCGCAAATGTTTTGCTCGAATTCAGGATATTCGCGATCGCGGAGGTACAGTGTTATTTGTATCTCATGCTGCTTCTTCTGTTGTCGAATTGTGCGATCGGGCAATTCTCATGGACAAAGGCGAAATTATCCTCAGCAATAAACCAAAATTCGTCGTCTCCAAATACCAAGAACTCATCTACGCTCCCTCAGACAAAAGCCACATCCTGCGCGAACAACTGAAAAAAGTCCATCAACAGCAAACCCCTCAAACTCCACAAAAAGCAGAAACCAACGGCCAATCTTCCCCCCCTGAAGAGTCCAAGAATTCCCCATCCATACCCACATTAGGAGACTACTATGACCCCCATCTCAATCCCGAACATACCCTTTCCTATACCACAAGAGGCGCAGAAATTATCGACCCTCACATCGAAACCCTCTCCGGTAGACTCGTCAATCATCTGATTCGCCGACAACCCTACATTTACACCTTCCAAGTCCGCTTTTCCCAAATAGCTCAAAACGTGCGCTTTGGCATGTTAATTAAAACCATTAGTGGGTTAGAATTAGGTGGAGCCTCTGTCAGCCCCTCATTCCATAAAATCTCTCACTTTGAACCCAATCAAGTGATTACCGTTCAATTTTCCTTTGAATGCTTCCTTCATCCCGGAGTTTATTTCCTCAATGCCGGAGTTTCCGGAATGGTAGATGAAGAATTTATATATCTCGCCCGTTGTATCGATGCCGCCATGTTTCGGGTTAATCCCGATGAAGCCGTTTGTGGCAATGGCACAGTCGATTTCAAGATCGATCCTAAACTAACCTTTGAAAGCCAATACACAGACAATCCAGCTTATAAACTCGAAGTTCTAGATGATAAGAGCTGATTTTTAAAAATCCCTACAAAAATGGTTACCCTCATCCCCCAACCCCTTCTCCCGCAGGCGCTGTCCTGCTTGCCCTGAGCGTAGCCGAAGGGAGCGAAGTCGAAGGGCGCTGTCCTGCTTGCCCTGCTTGCCCTGAGCGAAGTCGAAGGGAGCGTAGCCGAAGGGAGCGAAGTCGAAGGGAGAAGGGGAGCAAAAGTCCCTCTCCCGTGGGAGAGGGATATAGGGAGAGGGCAAAATCTTGTAGCCAGTTATCACTTTACTTTAATTGAAATGACGATAGTTCACTCTCATCAACTCCAGAACTATGCACAGAATAGTCGATCACTCATCCCGGTTAGATTTCATGAGATCCGTAGGAATTTCCATGATCTTACTCTACAATCTACCCGATTATTGCTTTCAATCCTATCACTTCCAGATTTGCGGCACAACCCTTGATTTATCGGCGTTACACCATATCAGCCTTCAATGTAGCTTAGGCTTATTAGTCTTTCTTTCCGGAACCTTAATTAACCGACATCAATTAACCTTTCCTGATCTTCAGACAGCCGGGAAATTTTTATGCAAAAAGCTGTTGAAACTCTTCCCCCTCTATTACCTGTCTCTTGCCCTATTTTGTTATCTCTATAGCATGTTTGATTGGGGAAAAATCCTAATCCATGTTTTGGGGTTACAACTCATCTTTTCGTCTGACGGGTATCCACCCTTACCCACTTTATGGTATGTGGGATTGATCCCAGTCTATTATAGTTTATTTTCACTGCTCAACATTGATAAAATATCAGCCATCTACAAAGCAGTCATTTTAGGAAGCTTTGCCCTAACCCTGTTCTTGAGTACCACCTATCTGAACCTGACCGATATGCGCCTAATTTGCTATAGTTTACCCTTCTTGTTCGGAGTTTGGGCGGCTAAACAGAATTGGTTTGAGTGTCCGGTTTGGCGAAAAGCCTTATCCCTAAATATGGGTGTTTTTTGCGCGATCTTGCCCCTGTGCTGGGTGTGGGAAAAGAAATACAACCTGGGAATTGAACACCACTATATTTTGCTGAATCTGTTGATGTTCTCCTTCGTGCTATTGATTTATCGCCTTTCTGATGTGGTTTGTCAAAATTCTCAATTGAACCGATGCTTTCATACCATTGCCTATTGCGCCTATGGGATGTTCCTCTTTCACCGTCCGATTTGGTTTGCTCTAGAGAAAATGATGCGATCGCTCTTTCTAGTGGAAAATGTTCATATCATTACTGCCAGCTTAGTCTTCCTTGGTATTCCCCTTATCGTCGGAGTATCCTACGTGCTGCTAACACTCTATGACCGCTATGGTATCACTGCTTGGTATCATCCTAAGAAATTAATCAGTCAGTAGGATAGATATGGGGGTAGCGTAGGGTATGTTAATAACACACCCTACTGGACTTACAGCGCTTCACGCGGTAATGGGTAATGGGTAATGGGAAAACCATTTTTGACGTTATAGTGCCCATTTTTCAGGCTTTTCAGGGGAAAGCACTCTCAAGGAAAATTCTGATTAGCCCTCTTCTGTAACTTTCTAAAAAAGAGGCTTCAAACCCTGATTCTTTCGTTAGCGATCGCGGGCTGTAACAACGGAAATTCTAACGAATTTCCAAGAGTGACAGAAGAGGATTAGTGTACCTCATAACATCGAAAAGTGCTGTAAGTGTTATACCGTGCGATTGCGCTTCTGTCTTTCATGGAAGTATAGTAAGCAATACCCAAACAAAATGTCTGCGATCGCACCAGGTAAATACCTCACACTCTGAAAAGGTCAGTGGCGAGTCCTAATTTTTTGGGAGAGCCAAAGCGATCTCCAAGTTGTTTCGTTCAGCACAGAGCTAGGGAAACATTCGGCGTTTACAAACATCTTTCAAATCCCCACGGGATAGGATCTCTTCGCGAGCTAGTTTCAAAACATTGAAATTCTTGAACTTTACTATTGACTACACCATGAGAGCGACTATAGTCAGTGGCCATAAGACCAAAAATAACCAAACCAACACCAGGACATGAATCAATAATTTCAGTGGCTAAATCATTTCTGAACTTTGAAGAATTCATTACATCCAGTGTTCGTGGATGATGTTGTGGCACTGTATTACTCTGAATAGGTCTACCCATGGTGACGTGCAGCATTTGCTCTGCGCCAGCAGGTGTAGCATCACCCCAAACTTGATCGGGCATATCTTCCCAATCAAAAGTAATAGGAATATTTTGATTCTGACTAATTTTCTGCTCAACGGAAGCCAAAGTGTTAGAACATTGAGTGTTCTCTTTGGTCAGTGCAAATGTATTGATGGGTTGTATGGAGGTTAGGTCTCTAGAAACAGCAATGGGTGATGAAGCAAAGGTGAGAGACAAGAAACTAGAAATAACCCAGATTTTGTGTTTAATAGTCATTATAAACTCAGTCGATTATCGTCCGCTATTTGTGTGATAGTTTCCTTCTGATTTCAAATCCTTGAATGAGAAAGGAAAAGGGTTATTGTTGCTTGATTGCAATAACTCAGAACCAAATGTTTTGAGTTATTGCAATTGAGGAGCTATACCTTAATTGAGTACAAACACAACAGTTAAGTAAAGTTTTTCTGGAACGATATTGCTTCAGAAAAAAGCGATTGAGTCACTTTATATTAATTGTGCAAAGTAGATCGCCAATTACAAATCAGGCGTTACTTTAATTTTAATTTTTTCAATCATTACCCATTCGTTTCCTGGATAGACATAGGCACGAATCTCGTAATCTCTGGGCTCTTGAGGCTTAAATGTCACTGTTCCATCTTCACTTGCATTAGAACACTCAGTGTGCCAGACGTTGCTGCAATTTGTGTTGCGTGATGCCACTACTAAAGCAATTCTATATCTTTCAGCGTAAGGTATATTTTCGTAAGAAAAGCTTACCACAATAGGCTCTAAGCGAGTATAAGTTGTTTTATCAGTTGTGAGATTGGCACAGGGTTTCGTGCAAGGTTCTTCAGAAGACTCTTGCTTGAGGTGTGCGTGCATGAGTTGCAGATGTTTCTGATGCTTGGCCAGGCCAATAGACTTGTTGTTAAATTGTTCAACTCCAATAACTTCTCTTGCATCTGTCTCAGCATTTGCGGATACTTTTGTAGCAGTGTGTACTGAATTGAGTCCAAGTGCGATCAATAAAGATACACAAAAAGTTTTGATAAGCTGGGAGTTTTTTGTAATGGACTGCATGATGCTCTCCTCAATTTGGTACAAATGGGGTTAGAACTCGAATCCATTATAACCGATCTCAACTGAGTATTGTCCAACACTTGCGGTATAACTCCAGTATTGTTGATATCTCACAGTTGCTGGATAACAGCCTGACATAGAGCCTCCAGATTTGGATAACAACTTCGGGGTGATCGCTAGAATTTTTCAGAGATCGAGAAGATGTCCAATTCCTCATTCCCATGACCAGCGCATCGCGTTATACAATAACGGTTAGTGCTATAGAAGTCCAGAGGAGTGTGAATGAGTGTGAGTAGGATAGAAAATCAACAGCTTGAAGGTGGAGTGAGCGATCGCATCTTAACATCGTTTCTCGGAGCCATGCTTCCCTCCTGCGACTCGTTCAACAGCACCATCTCCGACAATGACGAGATGTTTCTCATGGCTCTAGAGAACACAGACGGCGACCCGACTCAAGCCGCTATCCGCTATCATGGTAATGGACTCCGCATCTTCCAAGCTATCCAACAAATTATCAGCCATCACTTCGGCAGTTGGGATAACCTCTCCACCTTCCTCGACTTTGCCGGAGGATATGGACGCTTTACCCGCTTCCTGACTCAAGTTCTCGCTCCCGAACAAATTTGGATCTCGGACATCTATCCAGAAGCCGTACAATTTCAGATCGAACAATTCCAAGTTCAGGGGACTCCCTCCACCCTCACCCCCACGGACTATAAAATTAACCAAACCTTTGACTGTATTCTTGCCAGTTCCTTCTTCAGTCATATCCCCGAAAGTACCTTTACCCCTTGGCTCAAAACCCTCTACCAGCATCTGAATGAGGGAGGATTACTGATTTTTAGCACCCATGACATTACCTTAGCGCCGAACCCCTTCACCCTCTCAGCTTCCGGAATTCACTTTATCCCCCAAAGCGAAAGTCGTACCCTAGACCCCTCGGTGTATGGTACAACCTATGTCAGTGAAGAATTTATTCAACATGCCCTCAATCAAATTTTAGGGCCGAGTGCCACCTATCACCGCATTCCCAAGGGACTCGCCGACCATCAAGATCTGTATATTATTAGTAAAAATAGTAGCCCGGACTGGTCAAGTTTTACGTTTACCTATCCTCCCCAAGGCTCTCTGGAGAGTACGGAACTGACTTCTTCTGGAGATTGGGAATTTAAGGGGAAAGTCTGGAGTCTTAATCCAGGAAACGCCGCGAAATCGATTGAATTGTGGGTGAATGATCGGATCATTCATCGGGGTGTTCCCCGTGGAGAAGGCTCTTGGGTGTGTCATCTCAACCATAGTCAGGTGCAGCGCTCCGATGTGGTGATGATTAAAGCGATAGGGGAAACGGGAACTCTAGAACGGATGCTGGTTTGCCAAACTCTGGAAAAATTGGCCAGTTTAGAGTCGGGACACTCATCGGGTAAAGGGTTGGCGGACGGTATTTTTATTCTGGGGGGGATGCATCGCTCTGGAACGTCTCTTACTGCGTCGTTGCTGAATAATTTGGGGGTTCATTTGGGCGATCGCCTGGTCGCGACTACAATAGGAAACGATCGCGGTCATTTTGAAGATCTAGACTTCGTAGAATTCCACCAAAATATCCTGCGCTCCCAAGGTCTAGAAATCGACGGACTTACCCTAGAATCAGAAATTATGGTCGCCTCGCGCTACCATCAAAGCGCCAAACTGCTGCTTAAAGAGAAAACCCAGCGCTCCCTCTGGGGATGGAAAGATCCTCGCACAACCCTATTTCTCAACTTTTGGGCTGAGTTAGTGCCCTCAGCTTATTTTATCTTGGTCTATCGCTCTCCCTGGGAAGTGGTAGACTCCCTCTATCGTCGCGGTTCCGATGAAGTAGTGGCCGCTTATCCAGAAAAGGCGGTAAAACTGTGGATACACTACAACCGCCATATGCTCGAATTTGCTCGCACTTATCCAGAGCGCTGCTTCTTGGCTAATCTAGATGCTATTGTCCACGATCCGACAGCCTGGATACAAGCCATGGAGGAAAAATGGCAGATCTCTTTGGGAGCGCCAGATACGTCGGTAATTGAACCGGAATTGCTGCGACGGGATGTTTCCCAAACCCATAAACCGGCGTTGATTCAGGCCTTTTTCCCAGAAGCGATTACCCTCTATAAAGAGTTGGAAATTTTAGCGGGTTCTTGGGGAAGCTCAACCTCCGTCATGCCTGCTGACCTCGATCTTGAGGCAGAATTGGAGAAAATTCAATCGTTAAGTCCCCAAGATTGGGCCTTTAGTAGTTGGCAGGAAGTGGGAAGTGCCTCAAAATATCAGAAACTGCTGAAATTGAAACAGAAGGAACTCGATCGACAAGCTCAAGAGTTGCAACGGATGCGATCGCAGTATGAAGAGTCAGAATACCACAAATCCCTGATTCAGAAGAAGATGCAGCAGAATAAAGCGCTCTTAGCTCAGAGTCAGGAAGAAGCCGAACGCTACAAACATATGGCCAATCAACTGCGATCGCAACTCGAACAAGCCAATTATCACCTGGAACAAACCCAAAAAGAACTGAATCAATCCCACACAGAAGCTGTACAAATCAACCAGCAATTGATTAATACAAATGCTGAACTCGAACAGACTCATCAGCTCTCAGCCGACATTCAAGCTCAACTCAATGCCCAACTCCAGGACTTAAATAGTCAACTGCATCACCGTAACATGGAATTAGCAGCCATTAAAGCCAATAAAGCTTGGCGCTTGCGGATGAAGTGGGTAAAACTGAAGAAAAGTTTCGGTTTGATTAAGGAGTAATTTTAGTGTTTTAGGTTTTAGGAGTGCGTAGGGTAGCATGTCTAAACAAGTAATGCGAGCATCTTGCTCGCTGCCTTCCTCTAGCGAGCAAGATGCTCGCACTCCTTTAAATTGATGCTCAATAGATTACCCGGACATGATATGACTGCCAATTCCAACCCCCGACTCCTGACTCCCCAGGGTATAGCCCTATATCTAGCTCCTTGGATCATTTTCTGGGGAGGATTATGGATGTTGCCCGTTGCAGCCGATTCTGTAAACTCTGAAGAGTTAGACTCATTCCATCAACAAGCCCTAGAGTTACTGAATCAGGGAAATAAACCGGAAGCTTTTCAACTTTGGCAACGGGAATTAGAGTTACGCCAAGAGTTAGGAAAAATTGAGGAAATTCAAGCTTTGTCGAGAGTGGGAGAAATTGCTTGGTCAGAAGGGGAGTCGGCGATGATTCGACAAATTATTACCCGGCTAGATCAGATTCAAGGAGAGGTTGAGGAGGGAGAGACGCAAACCTTACAGGAATTGGGGAGAGCGTATCAAGTGGTGCGATCGCCTCAATCTGCTATAGCAGTCTATCAAAAACTGTTGGATCTGGCGATTCGGGACTCCGATGAAGAGGAAGAAGGAGCGCTTCTAGGGCAAATTGCCCAAACTCAGCTCAACTGGTTTGATTATCCCCAAGCCATTTCCGGTTATGAAGCGGTTTTGAAGTTTGCCCAACAGCAGGAGGATGTGGTGACTCAAATTGAGGCCTACCAGCAGTTGGCTTATAGTTATGAGCAGATGCAACAGTGGGAAGGAGCGATCGAAACTCGACTGAATCTGATTCACCTCTATAATCAATTAGGGCAAGTTAATGCAATTCCCAAGGAACAACTGGCGATCGCTCAACACTACGAAACCCTAGGAAACCTCAAAACCAGTGCCCAACTCTATGAACAAGCTTACCTGATTGCCTTTGAGCAGCAACAACTCGCCTATGCTGCCCAAGCCCTACAACAGCTTGCTCAACTGTATGAAAAATACCAGCAATTTCCCCAAGCTCTAGCCGTTTATCAGTCTCTTCTAGGCACTCAAGCTCAGGCCTATGATGCCTATGGCATGATGAATACCTATGACCAAATTGCCCAGATCCATCGTACCCTAAATCAGCGAGATCAAGCCCTAGCTGCTCTCGAACAAGGGCTGAAATTTGCCCAACACCTTAACCTGAAAACCGATTATTTTTCCGATCTGATTGACACCCTGAACAATCCATAGTGACTCTGTGATTAAGCACTACGGTTAATGGAAACCACTTTTAAATTAGGCCTAGCAAGCGATTCATACTCTAGCCCATATCTAACTCGAATTTGATAGCAGGGAATAATTTCCAGCGATTTATATTGACTCGAAGATGCATAATGAATCTGTAATTGGGCCATTTCTGGTGCTTCAAAAACCAAGCGCTCTTCTGGCTTAACCAGCCGTTCAAAGTACCAATCTTCTACATTATCAATTTTTAGAATCTGTACTCCTTGGCTTTCATTTTTGTAGTAACATAACATCCAACTTTTTTGGTCAAAGGTTTGGGGATACAACATGATGAACTTCTCCTGAGTTAACAAATAACGACATGGATTCAACAAAAGAATTAATTTATGCTCCTACAGCCAGCAGTTTTTGCTGTTTATACTTGAGCCACTCTTCGATAAAGGGAGAGGAGATTGAGCGACTTCTCTCTCGTGAATACAGCGAATTAGTGGGCATTTCTTGATGACAATGACTACAGTACCAATACATCCCTGTAGAGCGAATATGTCTGAGTAGTGGATAGGAGCAACAAGGACAATTCATTTCTAACATTATCTAACCTCCTGTGGGGTAAGTCAAGGATCAATTAAAAGATGGACATAACCTATAGGGATCGGACAAATAAGACTCAACTCTTTGGATTAATTGATTGATGTTGACAGGTTTAAACAAATAGTCATCTACCGTATAAAGAGATTGACGATACTCAATGATATGAGCAGGATGAATAATAGCAATTAAGGGAATATGGGGACGTTCAAAACCTCCATTGACTTGCTCAGAAAACTGATATCCATTGAACTGAGGAAGTTCAAAGTCAACGAAAATGAGATGAGGGGATAGATAATGACACAACTGTAGGGCTAAGGAAGGTTCAGTGGTCGAAATACAGTTGAATTCGGCTTGAGTTCGTACCTCATCTAGTAACTTCCGAAGCTCTCCAGTTTGTTCAATGAGTAGAATCTTAGGAGGCATTACTTTTCCCTCTAGGTGGATAAGCTGGTTTAAGCTAAAAAGGCAGGAGTTTTCGCCTGTAAATCACTCCAATAGGATGGGGATACACAAGGGGGTCTAGATTGGCTCTGAAGCAGATCGACATAAGGCATCAAACAAGCAGAATGGTCTAAAATCCACTGATGGGTATTTCTATCAATCTGAGCGAGTTGATCGATCGCATGTTCAAGTACCCCTTCAATGTGACCCGGAGTGGGCAAAACCATTAAAAAATCAGTCAGGGAATGAATCAGATCGGGGTCTTGGGTTTTGAGAACGGCGATCGCCAGGTCAATATACTCCATGTCTGTCCAGGGTTCGTCCGTAGACGAGGAAACCGACAATTGTTGCCATGCTGCACCACCTGTTTTACTATCCCCAGTTTTGGGACTCTTCGATGTATAGCCCATAACTGTTTCGACCTCTAATTGATCTTTGCCCCCAAACTGTAAAAGACAAATGTGAGGATTTTGTGATTCTCTCTCGGCTGGGAATAAAACTTAACATTTCTTCATGTTTCCGGCCAATGGAGAAGCCAACACATTTGTTGGACTAACCCCATGGCATCAAAGGGTTTAGTAATCACCCCAGTGACCCCTAAATCCTCAATAAACTGTTGTTTTTCACTATTTTTGGCCTTAGCCGTCAGCAGAATGGTCGGGAGATTTACCGTCAAAGGATTGCCTTGTAGCGCTTGATAGGTCGCCTTACCATCCATTCCCGGCATCATCATATCCAACAAAATAGCATCCGGCTGTTGAATTGCGGCCAGTTCTATCCCCTCTTGACCCGACGAAGCGGGGATCACCTCCCATCCAGCCGCCGCTTCCAGGGAAATCTGAATAATTTCCCGTACTCCATCATCATCATCAATGACTAAAATCCGTTTAGTGGCCATAATTTACCCTTCTCCTTGGATATGGATGGGTAGGGAAAAAGAAAACTGACTCCCTTGGTTTAACTGACTCTCTACCCAAATCCGTCCCCCATGTTGTTCCACGATACTGCGGCAGATGGCTAGACCCAAACCCGTGCCTCCCTTACGACGGGAGTCGGAGGCATCCACTTGATGGAAGCGCTCAAAAATGGACTCCAGTTTATCTTTGGGAATTCCCCGACCCCAATCTTCAATGGTAAAGGTGAGATGGGGTGAATCCGGACAGGGACAATAGGGGCCGTGAATGCTGAGAAAGTCCTGGGTCACCGTTAAGCTCACCTGACTTCCGGGATCGGAAAATTTAATCGCATTACTTAACAAATTGGTCAGCACTTGCAACATACGGTCTACATCCGCATAAAACTCTACGCCTGAAGTCTGTTCCGAGACCACAAGGGTGACTCCGGCACGGGTGGCCATCACCTGCATTTGCTCGACGGCGAGCAGCAACAAGTCATTGACGGCGATCGCCTGTTTTTGTAAGCGGATCTTGCCCGACTCTAGGCGCTCTAATTCCAGAATATCATTGACCAATCGCACTAAACGTTCCGCACTATCAGCCGCAATATTAATTACATGCTTTCCTCTGGAAGAACTGGGATCGACCAAGCCACTCGACAATAAATTCAGCCCTCCATGGATTGACGTTAAAGGAGTACGCAGTTCATGGCTGACCACGGAAATAAACTCATCTTTCATCCGTTCAATAGCGTAGCGTTCGGTAATATCTTCGCCAATGCTCATCGTCCCGATCGCCTCTCCCTGGGCATCATGGAGTTGGGTGCTATTCCAGGCAATCATCTTCTCTTCTCCGGACTGAGTAAGCACAGTATGGTGATAATGGGGATTGCCTTCGGGGGTGAGTAACCCTTGCAGGGTGCGACGCACTTTTGGGCAAGCATGGGCAGGAATCAGGGTATCAAACCAATTTTTGCCCAGGATTTCCGAGGCCGGATAACCGGTTAACTCCACAAAAAAGGGATTAACATATTCAATGGTTCCCTGGCGATCGAGTCCCACCACCAACAAGCGCACATTTTCTAGCAGGGTGCGCCACCGGCGTTCCGCTTCTTCTAGATGAGATTCCGTTCGTTGTCTTTGTTCGAGTTCCTCTCGCAGCCGTAGATTGGCTGAAGCCAGTTCAGCAGTCCGTTGGGCGACTCGGATTTCTAGATGTTCGTTGGTGCGTCGCAGTAGCTCTTCCGTCTGTTTGCGGGTGGTGATATCTTTGGCAATTCCAGCCCGTCGATAGACATCGCCGTTGGCATCAACAATGGGAAAGCCCCGATCCCAAATCCAGCGCAGGTCGCCATCCGGTTGCCTGATCCGATATTCGAGATCGAAGGTATTAGAGGATTGGAGTACGGTGGTTACCCTGGGGCGATCGCTCGGATGAATGGACTCAATAAAGGATTTCGGCTGCTGATAGAGACTCTCTTGGGTGCGTCCCCAAATTTTTTCATAGGCGGGACTCACATAGAGCATTTGGTCTTGGTTGGCAGTCGTCATCCAGAACACATCCTCGATGTTTTCGGCCAGTTGGCGAAATTTCTCTTCACTCTCGGCATGGGCGTGATGGGTTCTCAGAGCCATCACCCCATAGGTGATATCGGCACTCAATTCAGACAAAAGCCGAATTTCAGAGTCATCAAAGGCATCTGGTTGACTGGAGTAGAGGTTAAGGACGGCAAATACCCCTTGGTCAGTTTTCAGGGGGAGGGCAATGGAGGAGCGATAACCCCGTTGTTCGGCTTGCCGTCGCCAAGGGGCATAGTTGGGGTGGGTAAGGATGTCTTGAAAGGCACAGGGTTGGCCTCTGCGAGCAGCGATTCCGGTGGGGCCTCGGCCGAGTTCTGTATCGGCCCAGGTGAGGTGTAGTCGTTCAAGATAGCCGTTTTCATACCCGGCTTTGGCGATGGGGGTAATGCTTTTCTGGGGGTCTTGTTCAACGTAGCCGATCCAAGCGAGGCGATAACCGCCTAGGTTGACGAGGATATCACAGATGTTATGGAGCAGGTCGATTTCGGAGGTGGAACGGACGATCGCCTGGTTGCAGTGGCTGAGGGTATGCAGGGCGCGGTTGAGGCGATGCAGTTCGGCTTCATGGAGAATGCGATCGCTGATATCGGTGTAGTGTTCAATGCGTCCACCCGCATATAAGCCGGATTGGATGGGTTGACTCAGGTGTTCTAACCATCGGTCTTGACGGGTTTGAGCGGGGAGAATATGGCATTCAAAGTGTTCGGTATAGGTGTTATGGTCGTAGGTGGCCAGCACCGTATCATGAAACTGTTGCGGATCGGCAAATAGGTATTGAATGCGATCGCGAATGAGCGATCGTTTATCGCGACCGATAATCTCTTCTCGCTTTACGCCAAAGAATTTCTCTAGGGTTTGATTCACCCACACGACCTTAAATTCGGCATCGAGGATAAAAATCCCGACGGCGGATTTATCCAGCACATCGTTGGTGAGAGAACTGTAGCGGGCTTCGCTCTCTCGCAGGGCAGCTTCGGCTTGTTTGCGATCGCTAATATCGGTGTGAGACCCCACCATCCTTAGCACATTTCCCCCATCATCCCAGAGGGCTTGTCCCCGGTCTAAAATCCATTTATAACTGCCATCTTTGCACCGTAATCGATGCTCATTAATATAAAAGGGAGTTTCCTGGTTAAAATGTTTGCGAATGGCTCGCATCGCCCAAGGTAAATCATCGGGATGGACTCGTTTTGTCCATTCTTCTATGGTATTGCTCAGTTCCTCATGGCTGTAGCCTAACATTTCTTTCCAGCGCGGAGAAAAAAATACCTCATTGGTTTGTACATTCCAATCCCAAATC
The DNA here is from genome assembly GCF_030068505.1 of Roseofilum capinflatum BLCC-M114. Classification (NCBI taxonomy): domain Bacteria; kingdom Bacillati; phylum Cyanobacteriota; class Cyanophyceae; order Desertifilales; family Desertifilaceae; genus Roseofilum; species Roseofilum capinflatum. The sequence goes on along the minus strand of NZ_JAQOSO010000092.1, from coordinate 86,928 downwards.
CCATCATGATTGCCTTGAATCGCCAGTTGCCAACGTTCTTCACTCTGTTGAAGGGATTCTTCTACTTGTTTGCGATCGCTAATATCTATGACTTGGGAAATAATATGCAAGGGATGACCATCACGATCGTAAATTAAGGCAACCTTAAAGAGGGTATATACAATTTGTTTGCGTTTGTCGATCAAACGTTTTTCTATGGTATAATGATCGATATTGTGATTAACCAATTGCTGATAAAGGTCTCGATCAATATGCAGATCATCCGGATGAATAAAGTAGCGAGTGGGCAAGTCTTTCAACTCTTCAAAGCGATACCCTAACAAATTCAAATACGCTTGATTGAGTTGCACAATTGTGCCATCCAAATTATTTAAGCTCATGCCAATGGGAGACTGTTCAAAAGTGATGCGAAAATGGGCTTCACTTTGGCGCAGAGCCGTTTCAGCTTGGTGGCGATCGCTCACATCTTGAACGAGAGAAAGAATCGATAATACATTCCCTTCTTGATCCCGTAGAACTGAGTGATACCATTCACAATAAATCAGGTTGCCCGCTTGATTTAAATTGCGATAGCTACAAATTTGCCGATCCTGAGTGCCATCAATCAGGCTAAAAACAGATTCCTTGAATTCTTCTAAATCTGGCTCAAAAATAAAGGGAAATTGAGACCAATGTTTGCCTTCCACTTCGGCAAAACTCCACCCTAAGATATGCTCGGCTTGAGGAGACCATTGGCGAATCCGGAATTCCTGATTCCATTCAATCACAGCCAAGGGCGAATTTTCAAAATGAAAGGCAAGTTTCTGAGCAACGAGGCGCATTTGTTTCAGGATCGCAGATTGGGCAATGGCAATGCCCACTTGATTGCCCAATTGTTGCAGAAAATCAATTTCCCAAGATTTCCATTGTCGGGAATGAGAACATTGATGAACAATTAGAAACCCCCAGAGTTCCTCTTGACTAATTAGGGGAATAACTAAATTGGATTGAACTTGGAAATAGGTCAAAAATTCTCGATAGCAGGAATCTGTATTCAGGTCTTCGATGCGGTTGAGTTGACCCACACGACCTTGAAGATAGTAGGATTCATAGGCTTGGAAACAGGGGTCATAAATTTTATGTCCGAGTAAGGGAATCCATCCCGGAATAACTGATTCTTCAATCACCAGGGCCGAGCCATCTTTTTGCAGTTGTAAAATCAAGGCGCGGTCAGTTTGCAGTAAGCTACAAATTTCAGTGGTAGTAACTCTTAAAATCTTGTCTAAATCTAAAGATTGGCGAATTTTTAGAGTGATTTCGGCCAGCAGGGAAGGGATACTCTCAGGAGGAGAGAGGGAAATATGGGGAGTGGCAACCCAAAGAACTGTATTTTCGGCGTAAGGGTAAATTTGAGCTTGAAAAGAGCGCGTCCGTTGGTTAGCGTGGGTTAGCTGGTATTGAATAGATTGGGGGGTTTGAGTGGCGATCGCCTCCATCATGAGATCCCAGAAGCCATCTGTAGAGAACTCTTGTATCGTCAGTTGCACCCAATCCGCTTGTATATCGGTAGGAATGACCTTAATTTGATGGCGATCGAGATCAATAATCAGCATCAGGTGTTCCATCAAAGACAACGCGCGATGAATGTCGGTATGGGTTGCCAGTTCAGTGCTAAACTGCTGTGATGCTCGATCGCCCCAGTGAGGGTTACCGAGCAGTGTTGAGGCCTGCGAAGCAGGATCGCAGTTCTCCTCTTCTAAGGAACTGCATCGATCATTTTGAAACACCATATCCGATCGCATCATAGGGTAATCTAATCTCTGTTCGATTCCATCACTTGGGATGACTCTATTGTATCTGGAGGGCACTAGGGACTGACTCCCATCCATTATGTTTGCAAATACAGCGCTTCGCGCTGTTATGGTGTACAGCATTAAAGGCTCAAAGCCATGTACCACAACCCTATTCCCTAGCGCGAAGCGCTATATCGCTGCACTAGAGAAGGTTTGGAGCGACGCTCTAAACGGTTAAGAATGCGAGCAATTAATTCTGGTTCTACAATCGGTTTTTGGATATAATCATCAGCTCCAGCTAAAAAAACTTGCTGAATGGTTTGGGAATCCCGATGACTGGAGAGGAACAACACCGGCAGCCCCATCCATTGGGGGTCATTCCGCAGCACTTGACACAGTTCAATACCGGTTACTTCCGGCATTTCAATATCTAGCAGAACTAAATCCGGTTGGATCTCTTGTAGGGTTTGCCAAAACTCTTGGGGATGGTTGAGCAGGGTAATTGCAAATCCCCAAGGGGTAAGGATTTGTTTTAAGTAGGCTAAGAGTTGGCTGTCATCATCAACAATCAGCAGTTGGGGGGATTGGGTTTGATCCCCTTTGAGGAAGGGACGCAGGGAGGCGATCGCCTCTTGGGCCGAAATCGGTTTTTGCAAAAATCCTTGTCCTCCTGCTCTCGCCACAGCCAACCGATCCTCTAAGGTGTTTTGCTCGGCCAAAACCACCACCGGTATGGGGGGTTCGGCCGTGGCGATCGAGGCGATCCATTCTAAGATCTGAGTCTGGCCAGTTTTGGGAAGGGATAACTCTAGGACAATCAGATCCGGGGGGCACTTCTTCACCTTCTGCTTCCCCTCTGATAGGGTAGAAACTACCACCGGATTCAGATGAGCGCGGGTCGCTTGTTCTTGCAAGGAGTTGGCAAAAATGGGATCGGCTTCGATAATTAGAATCTGGGGTAAGACTATCGGTTGGGGAGGAAGAGGAGCCATCTTTTTAGTTGTATTCTGGGTTAGACCTTCATGTAATTGGTTGATTTGAGGGGCTAAGGTTTCTAAGAGTGTGGTTCGATCTTGGGGCGTTTTCAAGATCTGTTCAATCTCCCTAGCGACTTCAGAAAGATCCTTGAGGCCAAAGCTACCCAGGGAACCAGCCAGGGTATGGGCTTCACGAATGGCATCTTGGAGGGAGTCGGGATCGAGGAAATCGGTGGGGAGATGGTCGAGGGTGGTTTGGATGACTTTCAGGCGATCGCAATATTGATCCTGATAGCGTTCCCAAATGGATAAAAAGGCTGGAGGAATATTAGAATTGTGGCGGCTTGCGGTCTCTTGAAGCCCTCCATTGAGGCGATACCCTAAACCATAGACTGTCTCAATAAAACTGCTGGAGCTGCCTGCTTTTTTCAGTTTTTGACGCAAGCTTTTGATATGGGTGCGTACCGCATTTTCTGAAGGGGGGTCATCAAAAGACCATAAATGATCGAGAATGGCACTTTGACTAAAAATCCGTTGCGGATGACGCAGAAACAATTCCAGCAATTCGTATTCTTTGGCGGTGAGCTTGAGTAGGGTTTTTTCATAGGTGACTTGACATTGACTGGGATCGAGACGTAACTTCCCCCAAGTTAAGGTCGGCAGTCGGCTATCATTGCCTCGACGCAACAGAGCGCGAATTCTAGCCAGCAGTTCCGGTAAGTCAATGGGTTTGGTCAGGTAATCATCGGCTCCTGCATCTAACCCCGTCACCTTTTGGGTGCTAGAGTCTTGGGCAGTCATCAGCAGAATGGGGGTGCGATCGCCCTTTTTGCGTCGCTGCTGACAAAATTCAATCCCATTGAGTTGGGGTAATTCCACATCTAGCACAATTAAGTCGTAGATAATCCCTTCTGCCAGTTGCCATCCTAAATTGCCCTCAAACGCCACATCAACCAAATAATGGTGAGCGGTGAGTTCGTTTTTTAACAGTTCAGCTAAGGCGCGATCGTCTTCGACCAATAGAATTTTCATCGCCTCCGATTCCTGATGATCGTCTATTATGGCTGTTGTAACGTGCAAGCTGTTTCTTGGCAATAGGGATCGATACAAAAATCACCCTTGAATTGGGAATTAAAGATTAAATTTTGGAAGTCTTGAAGCCATGAATTAATATTAAGCCTTTATTCTATAAAAACTTAGGCGATCCAGATTCTTTAAGTATATGCCCATGAGTCCTGTTTTAAACCCTGAATTAAACATGTATCAAAAAAGACATTGGTGTTATCCATCTTTACAAACCATTTTTATTCTTCCCTTTCTACTCGAAATTTTGATCGCCGTTGGGTTAGTGAGTTATTTTTCTTTCCGCAATGGACGAAAATCAGTAGAAAAGATTGCTTATGAGTTACTCGATGAAACCAGCGATCGCGTCCAAGAGAAAATTACTCATTTTTTATCCATCCCCGAAAAGATCCTATACCATCATCAAGAGTTGGTGAATCAGAACTTTCTGGATTTGCAAAACCTAGATGCATGGGTTCCTTATTTGTGGAGTCAATCTCAATATTATCAATCTGAATTTATCAGTTCGATTCAGGTAACTAATCTAGACGGGGAATATCGAGCCGCAGGAGCCAGTCATGATGCTCAAGGCACAGTTCAGTCCGGGATTGCTGTTGTCAAAAAACAAAATAATTTTCAGATGAATATTTATTATGATTTAGACTCTTTCTTTTCTAGAAACAATCCAGATGAAGTCCGAGGCTATTTTGCAGTCAAGAATCGTCCTTGGTTTAAGGCAGCTATAGACAATCAAGGCATGGTGTGGACAGATGTTTATGCTCGCTTTATTCACAACCAAAACTTAACCATTAGTTTATCCAGTCTACTATTCAGACCCGGAACCGATCAAATTGAAGGCGTTACCTCAGTTTTAGTCGATATCCAGTATCTTAAAAACTTTTTGCAGTCTCTTAACCTGAGTCAAACCGGCCAAGCCTTTATTGTCGATCAATCTGGTCAACTGGTTGCCACCTCATTAGAGGAAACATTAGTTGTAGAAAACAATGGAGAAATTGCTCTAGTCAACGCCATCAATAGTCAAGATCCCATCACTCGAACTATTTCTAAATACATAGAAATACACAGTCATGATTTCACTAAATTCGAGCCATTAGAACTCTCTAGTCTCAAGATAAATCAACAAAAATATTTCATTAAAACCATATTATTTTCCAATAAAAAAATGAATTGGTGGATTGTTCTGGCCATTCCGGAATCCGATTTTATGGCAGAAATTAATCAGAATACTCGCAACACTATCAAACTCTGTATTTTAGCTTTATGTGGAACGATTGTGATTGGCATCTTGACTGCTCGTTGGGTGACCCAACCCCTGACTCATTTAAATCAGTATGCTCAAAAGGTAGCTCAAGGTGATTGGTCAAGTTCTCTAGAGTTGAATCGCCAAGATGAAATTGGAGAACTGGCCCACTCTTTCAATCATATGATTAAAGAATTGAAAACATCGTTCTCAACAATTCAAGACAATGAACAGCGCGTGCAGCAATTTTTGGAGTCAATTCCATTAGGCGTTGCGATTCATAACTTAGATGGAACAATTCATTATATTAATGAAAAAGGTCGTCAACTTTTGCAAATTAAGTCCGATAAATCCATGGAGTGTTCGCTTCTCGAAATGAATCAATACTACCAAATTTATAAAGCGGAAACGGATCGACTCTATCCCCCAGAAGAATTACCTGTCTCTAAGTCTCTTTTGGGAGAAAAAGTGTACTCAGATAACTTAATTTTTAAGCAAGAGAATCAGACGATCGAGGCCGAAGTATGGACGACTCCGATTTATAATCAGCAAGGAGAAATTATTTATGCGATCGCTGTTTTTCAGGATATTACCCAGCGCAAACAAACCGATCGCATTCTGCGGGACTATAATCACACTTTAGAAACCAAGGTTCAACAGAGAACGGAACAACTTTATTATGCCAAAGAAGTTGCTGAAGTTGCCAACAGAACAAAGAGTCTTTTTTTAGCGAATATGAGTCATGAATTGCGCTCTCCTCTGAATTCAATTTTAGGCTTTTCCCAGCTCATGGTGCGTTCAGAAAATCTGAGTACCGAACAAGAAGAGAATCTGCAAATTATTCATCAAAGTGGTACATATCTCCTCAGCCTGATTAATAATGTTCTCGATTTATCTAAGATAGAAGCGGGAAAAGTGAGCTTGAATTTGAATGATTTTAATTTGTATACTTTACTGAAAGAGATTGAACAAAGCTTTCAAGATAAAATCATTTGTAAACAATTACAATTTAAGATTCATTGTAACCCTGGAGTTTCTGAATATATTTGCACAGACAAAGTTAAATTACGTCAAATTTTAACGAATCTTCTGAGTAATGCTTTTAAGTTTACTGAAACGGGGAGTATAGAGGTAAGAGTCGAGCAATACACTTCTTCTGAATCAACCCAACTGGAGTTTACTGTATCGGATACTGGACAAGGGATTGCGGCTGAAGAATTCCCTAATTTGTTCCAACCCTTTGGGCAAACTCAATCGGGAAAAAATCATAAGGAAGGTACCGGTTTAGGACTATCAATTAGTCAAAAATTTATTCAATTGATGGGGGGAGACATTAGGGTAGAGAGTGAAGTGGGTCAGGGGACTAGGTTTGTCTTTATGATTAAAGTTACGCCCAGTTCTACTGATCAAATGATCGATTTGAAGGTGACACCAAGAGTGATTAAATTACAAGCAGGCCAACCCAATTATCAGATTTTAGTGGTTGACGATCAACCGAACAATTGTAAATTGTTAACTAAGTTTTTGCAACCGGTGGGATTTTATGTGAAAATGGCTCACACTGGGGAAGAGGCGATTAAAATTTGGCGGCAATGGCAACCGGATTTAATTTGGATGGATATGAGAATGCCGGTTATGGATGGCTACGAAGCGGTTCGTCAGATTCGAGCGCAAGAGGGGGAGCGAAAAACGATTATTATTGCTCTGACTGCAAGTATTGTGGAGGAGGAAAAAGCCTTAAGTTTATTGGCTGGATGTGATGATGTGGTGTCTAAGCCTTTTGAAGAAGATCTGATTTTCCAGATGATGGCACAATATTTGGGGGTACGTTATGTTTATGAGCAAGAGAGGCAGGATCGGCGATCGCCCAACTCCGATGTTGACCACCCACTCACCCCAGAGGATTTACAACGTCTGCCAGTACAATGGCGACAAGAAATGGCACAAGCCACCCTTGAACTGAACGATCGCCAGGTGCTGCACCTGGTTGAACAGATCCAATCCACCAATCCAGACCTTGCCGAAACCCTGATGCAGTTAATGAACGACTTTCGCTTCGATCAAATCAGTGAGTGGGTTTCAACTCATTCTTAATCATTAATTCTCTGATTGGGTGGGGGAGCCAGCACCGTTAAGCTCTTGGGAACACATTCGACTTCAATCGGAGTTGTACCAATAATTTCTCCATCTAAGACCACTTTTTGATCGGGATGAGTGGCAACTTTGACCTTGCGGGTGCGGACTCCCAGGGTATCTTCCCGTTGAATGGGGGTTTTTGTCAGTCCAGAACCGAATAAGTCAATCATGGCATTCACGGTGGCCAATTTGGTCTCAGCCGTAATAATCACTACTTCTAATAAGCCATCATCGGGAATCACTTGACCCATCCCTTGGGCCATCACGGAGGTGGGAGGAGCCGCATTAGCAATGGTGATCGCTCCCGCTTGGAAGGTTTTCAACACGCCATCGATTTCCATTTCCACCTCGAAGAGTTCATGCTCTCGCACTTGCTTCCATCCGGCCATGATATAGGCCAGGGGGCCCCAACGGGTTTTGGCTTCCCGGTCTGCTTTTTCAATCGCTCCAGCTTCATAACCGACACCGGCTAAGAGGATCATGGGTTTGCCGTTACATCGCCCCACATCAACGACGCGAGTCATCCCAGTCACAATCACATCGCAGGCGGTGCGAATGGGGGTTAAGTTAGAAATAATACCCAAAGCATTGGCAAAGGCGTTAGCGGTTCCTCTGGGAATCACGCCTAGGGGGATGTCTGTGCCCATTAAGGCTCCAGCGACGGCTGATACGGTTCCGTCCCCTCCAGAGGCAATAATCATATCGACTTTTTGGGCGATCGCCGTTTTTGCCAAGTCTTCTGGACTGCGATCGGGGGTTGTCATCGATACCGTAAGCTGGAAATAGGGTTCCAACAACTGCCGAATCAATAACAGGTCTTGTCGAGAGTTCCCTTGACCGGAAACCGGATTAAAAATTAAGTGAGCGGTACGGGTGCGTCGCAGACTGGTAATGACCGCTTCTGCTGTCGATAAGTTAGTCGCAAGCGCCACATTATGCACTTCACAAATCCGCAGCAGCGCATGAATATCCGGTTCGTGGGGTTGGGCGTAAAGGGGGTCAATCAGGAAAATCACCGCTCTTACTTCGCCTGTGGCCACTTGCGAGGCAATTTGGGCATCCCCCCCCAAGGGCCCGGATAACATCCGCTCTACGGTTAATCCGGTGGCGGAGGCGATACGTTCTCCGGTGGTTCCGGTGGCAATCAGGGGATAGCAAGAGAGCAACTTGGCGTGTTTTTGGGCAAACTCAACGATATCGTCTTTCTTGCTATCGTGGGCAATGAGGGCAATTTTTTGAGACATGGGGAATGGGTAATCGTAATCGGTAGGGGCAGGTTAGTTCAACTCTCTAAATTCTCACCCATAACTTCTGTAAACCTGCCCCCAATCGGGAGGAATCAGGTTAAGAAATTGGGGAGGTGGGATTAAGTTCTTGGTGGATATTTTGGATCAGAGGGTTCAGGGTTTGTCGATAGCCTAACCAAGCGGCGATCGCTTGGGCATCATTAGCAGCATTTTGCCGCAGCAGGGCAACTCCATCTTCAAATCTGAGAATACCATAACTGCGCTGTTGTACTAGAGTATCAATCAGGACTACATTATAGTAAAGTAAGTGTCGTTGTTGGGGAAAAGCCCCTTGATAGCGTTGCAGCCGCCACAGATCCGCCACTAAATACTCTACTGGTTGGCGATCGCCCGGTTCATAGCTAAAGTCAATCCCCGGTAGGCCAATAATCTCCTGCCTTGCCGAAAGATGGGGAAGAATTTCCTGGGTTGCTGACACACTCGCATCCAGTGGAATTTCATCAATAATCGAGCGAATCTTTCCCCCATGTTCCCATTGTTCGGGTAAAGAAACAAACACCCAGGGATCAATCGAATCGGGAATGAGAAAATAAAACGTCTGACTCGGATTAGCCGTAATCGTCAGCAGAATAGACACCACCATACAAGCTGACCAAATCTTCTGAAATCGAGGGGTTAACGGCTGAGGATAAAGCCGATGGCGATGGCGAGTCCCATGATTTAATCCTTGTCCAGCCCACCAGAGAATCGCCCCATAACATAAACCCGGAACCATCCCCATAGCAGAGGGCATCGTCATCCCTAGTACCGATAATTCTTGACTTAGGAGTAAGAGCAACACAGGAAACCCAGAAATACACCAAGCCGCCGGAGCAACAGCCGGAATAAATGCCAAGGGTAATCCCTGATGCAGTAAATAGATTAGGGTTTTTCCTGGAGGATAAATCACATCCCAAACCAATAACCATGGCTGGGAAATTATTCCCAAAATCACTTGTAAGACTGAGGTTTTAGGGGTATTGACATATTGCCCAAATTGATCGATCAGTGACTTCTGATTGAGATGATCAGAAATTTGAGGCATAATGAAATGAGTCACCGTTAAAATATAGGCAATACTGGCAACACATAATCCAATTCCTAAGCGAGGATAGCGTTGGCTAACTCTTAAATAAACGCCGACTCCAAACACAATCAAACCCGCATCTTCGCGCACCCCTAAGATCCACAAAACCAGAAGTACAAACAGCCACCACCACCGTTTTTCTAAGGCAAGTAAGGCACTAAAAACCAACAGGGGCAGTTGAGCGATCGGGTGAAAATTGCCTAGGGTTGGCCCCCATACAGCCGTGGCACTATAAAAACTACAGGCAATCATCCCAGAGACTGGAGGATTCAGGTACTCTCTAGCTAACGCATACAGGACTAACCCCGCCGCCGTCACCCAGGAAACTTGAATCACAATCAACGTCACGCCATGGGGAAAGAGAGCATACAGGGGCAACCAGAGGAGCGTTGCCGGTGTAAAGTGCTGCCCCAGATAGTTGTAGGTTACCGTAGGAACTCCGCCCCCATCGATCGCCTCTGCGGAGAGCATGGAAGCCAGAGAAGTCTGGAAAAACCGACCCTGGAGACTGTTCCAGAACATCTGATTGAATAATCCCTGATCGGTAGTGGAGTAAAAGGTGTAATGGCGGTTTAACGTCAGGGTGAGGCTAAACAGGAAAAAGGCGATCGCCATCCACAAAACCCGTCTCAGACTTGAAGACTTTGGTTTCAGCACTTCAGACATGGGGGGATTTGAGTTTAACTCCCTGACACGATACAAGAATAGACCCCATTGTATAGCACTGCCCCAAGAGATGAACGCGCTTTAGGCGATCGCCATGGGGATTATTAGGTTAATATAATAGCTAAAATTATAATTTAGCCAAAAGACCATAGACCCTAATGCCACTAAAGCTACACGGTTATCAAATCAAGGAAAAAATTTATCAAGGAGAGCGAACCTTAGTCTATCGGGGACTTCGGACTTCTGACTCCATGAGAGTAGCGATCAAATTTCTCCGCAATGAATACCCCGGCTTTAGCGAATTACTACAATTTCACAATCAATATACCATTGCTAAAAACCTGAACTCAAGTGCCATTGTCACCCCCTTAAGCCTAGAACGCTATGGCAATGGCTATGCCTTAGTCATGGAAGACTTGGGCGCTATTTCTCTCGACAAAGCCATACAAAACTATGGCTCATTCACTTTAGAAAACTGTTTACAGATTGCCATTCAACTCGCCGACATCTTACAAGAATTAGACCGCAACCGAGTCATTCACAAAGACATCAAACCTGCCAACATCCTCATTCAGCCCGAAACCCAAGAGGTTAAACTGATTGATTTTAGTATTGCCTCCCTACTGCCCAGGGAAGCCCAAGAAATTAAAAATTTTAACGTCTTAGAAGGAACCCTCGCCTACATTTCTCCCGAACAAACCGGGCGCATGAATCGAGGCATCGACTACCGCAGCGACTTCTATTCCCTAGGCGTAACCTTATATCAATTACTAACCGGAATTCTACCCTTTAGTAGCGATGACCCCATGGAATTAGTACATGGTCACATTTCCCAACAGCCCATACCTCCTGCTGAAATAAGAAACAAAAAGTCCAATATCGAAATCCCGCCCATCGTTTCCGATATCGTCATGAAACTGATGGCCAAAAATGCCGAAGACCGCTATCAGAGTGCCTTGGGATTAAAATTCGATCTTGAAGCTTGCTTGCAGCAATGGCAAGAAACCGGAACAATAGAACCCTTTGAGTTAGCCACACGGGACATTACCGGGCGCTTTCTGATTCCTGAAAAACTCTACGGCAGAGAAGCAGAAATCCAAACCTTACTCACCGCCTTCGAGCGAGTAGCAGAGGGCAACACCGAAATGATGCTAGTCGCCGGATTTTCCGGAATTGGCAAAACCGCCGTTATTAACGAAGTTCACAAGCCTATTGTGCGGCAGCGCGGCTATTTTATTAAAGGAAAATTTGACCAGTTTCAACGCAATATTCCCTTTAGCGCTTTCGTCATTGCCTTTCGGGATTTGATGCAACAGTTATTAGGAGAATCAGACGCTCAGTTAGACCAGTGGAAAGAGAAAATTCTGGCCGCCTTGGGGGAAAATGGGCAAGTGATTATTGATGTGATTCCAGAGTTAGAGTCCATTATTGGCCAACAGCCCCCAGTTCCCGAACTCTCTGGCAATGCAGCGCAAAATCGTTTTAACCTATTATTTCAGAAATTTATTCGAGTTTTTACTACTCCTGAGCATCCCCTTGTCATTTTTCTCGATGATCTACAATGGGCAGATTCAGCTTCTTTGAAGTTGATGCGACTGCTCATGAGTGAGAACAAGATGGGTTATTTACTTTTGCTAGGAGCCTATCGAGATAATGAGGTCTCTCCCGCTCACCCGTTCATGTTGAGTCTAGATGAGATGGGCAAATTGGGAGCGAAGATGAAGACCATAACACTTGCGCCCTTAAGTGAAACCGATCTAAATTTATGGGTCGCCGATACCCTCAGTTGCACCCCAGAACTGGCCTGGTCTTTAAGTGAATTAATTTATCAAAAAACTAAGGGAAATCCCTTTTTTACAACCCAATTTCTCAAGGGATTGCATCAAGAAGGTTCGATTGCCTTCGATCGCGATTTGGGCTATTGGCACTGCGACCTAACCACCGTGCAACAGTTGGCCTTAACGGACGATGTGGTGGAGTTTATGGCCACTCGGCTGCACAAGCTACCCAAAGACACCCAGGAGAGTTTGAAGTTAGCCGCTTGTATTGGCAATCAGTTTGACTTGCAGACGTTGGCGATTGTCAGCCAACGGCCTCAGACGGAAGTCGCTACAGCTTTGTGGAAGGCTCTGCAAGAGGGCTTAGTGTTGCCCCTGGGCCAGACCTATAAGTTTTTCCAAGATCCCCCTCAATCACCTTGGGAAGGGGGGACTAAGGGAACGGAAAAAGCTGATGATATCTCAGTAGGATATAAGTTTGTACACGATCGCGTCCAACAAGCCGCCTATGCTCTGATTCCCGAAGATCAACGGCAAGTTACCCATTACCACATCGGACAACTCCTACTGCAACAGATCCCCCCAGCAGTCAGGGAAGACCGTATTTTTGAATTAATTAATCAATTAAACTATGGGACGGCTTTAATTACCAAGCAACCCGAACGGGATGAACTCGCCCAACTCAATCTAGTTGCCTGTCGCAAAGCCAGAGCCGCAACTGCCTATCAAGCGGGTCAGGACTATGCCCGGACGGGATTATTTCTATTGGGAGAACACCCCTGGCAGGGGCAATATGAAATGAGTCTAGAGTTTCACGAACTCGCCGCCGAATTGGCCTCCCTATGCGGTGACTTTGAGGAAATGGAACAGTGGGTCGAGACGGTCATCAAACAGACCCGATCGCTACTGGAAAAGGTTAATGTTTACCGGATTAGAATTCAAGCCAAGATTTCCCAGAATCAACTGACCGAAGCTATTGCGATCGCCCTACAAGTGCTGCAACAGTTTGACACTCCCCTTCCGGCCAAACCGACGGATGATGATATTCAACAAGCCATTGCCGAGATCGGACAACTGCTGGGAGACCGGGAAATTGAAGACTTGATTCACTTACCAGAAATGAGAGATCGGGAAAAAATGGCGATCGTACAAATTGCCAACAGTATCATACCGGTCGCGTATATTGCTGCGCCTCCCTTCTTCCCCATCCTGATTTGCTTATCGGTGAAACTCTCCATCCAATACGGCAATACATTAGCGTCAGGCTTTGGTTATGTTTGCTATGGAACTATTGCTTGTAACCTGTTGAAAGATGTGAGCGCTGGAGTCAAATTTGGCCATTTAGCTCTAGAACTGGTGTCTCAACTCGATGCCAAAGCAATTAAACCAGAAGTGACCAACGCGGCCGGTTTGTTCCTCTTGCACCGTCAATCTCATCTTAAAAATGTGCTTGCACTGCTACAAGAGAGCTATAGAAGTGCCCTTGAAGTAGGTAATCAGGAGTTAGCCGGATATTGCGCCCAAAATGTATGTCTCAATTCCTTTTGGTGCAGCCAGTCCCTGGCCGATTTAGAACAGCAAACTCGTGTGTATTGCCAGGGTTTGATGCAATTAAATCAAGTGACAACAGCCAATTACTGTCGCATCTATTGGCAATCTATCTTAAATTTTCAGGGTCTAGAAGAGTATCCTAGTATTTTGTCTGGGCAAGTGTTGGTTGAAGCAGAATTTATGCCGGTGCTGACTGCTGCCCATGACTGGTTTGGGTTGTATTTATTTCATTTATATAAGTTGATGCTTTCCTATGTCTTTGGCCAAATAGAATCGGCTCAAGAACAGGCAGTTACGACCCGCCAATATTTAATCGCTGGCGTGGGGATGGTCAGCGAACCGGCATTTTATTTTTATGATGCTTTGACCGCTCTGGCCAATTGGACAGGGGAACCGGAGCCATTAGAGCGGGTGGAAGAAAACCAAACCCAACTGCAAGATCAATGGGCCCGTCATGCCCCCATGAATCACCAACATAAAGTGGATTTGATCGCAGCCGAAAAAGCGCGAGTTTTAGGCAATAGGGCAGAGGCGATCGAACTTTACGATCGCGCCATAGCCGGAGCCAAAGAAAACCAATTCTTACAAGAAGAGGCTCTAGCCAACGAACTAGCGGCTAAATTTTACCTCGATTGGGGTAAAGAAAAAGTCGCCCAAGTCTATATGACGGATGCCTACTATGCCTACGCTCGCTGGGGTGCGAAAGCCAAAACCGATCAACTCGAACAACAATATCCCCAACTGCTCTCTGCTATTGTGCAACCCCCCCGCTTACAACTGATGAAGGGTCAAACGGTTGCTTCTACCTTAACGCGAACCGCGAGTTCGAGTAGCAGCAGCACCGGTTTCATGCTGGACTGGGCAACAGCGATGAAAGCGGCTCAATCTTTATCGAGCGAAATCCACCTAGATAAACTGATTTCGAGCTTAATGAAAGCGGCGATGGAAAATGCGGGAGCCGATCGCGCCATTCTGCTTTTAAACCAACAAGACACTTGGCAAGTCGTCGCCCGATATACGCTCCAGATGAGCCAGTTGCATTCAATGCCAATAGAGGACGATATGGCCCTCCCAACGAGTGTGATGAATAAGGTCAAACGCACTCAAAAACCGACGATTGTTAACGATGTTTCTCGCGAACCTCAGTTGGCGGGCGACTCCTATTTGTTGCAAGACCCACCAAAAAGTCTCCTGTGCGCCCCGATCCTGAATCAAGGTAACGCGATCGGCATTCTCTATCTGGAAAATCATGTGGCGGTGGGAGCGTTTACCGGCGATCGCATCGAACTGCTGAATCTGCTCTGTTCCCAAGCAGCGATTTCCCTAGAAAATGCCCGTCTCTACGAACAGTCCCAAGACTATGCCCAGAAACTGGAAGAATCTTTAGCAGATCTGCAACAAGCCCAACTGCAACTGGTGCAAAGCGAGAAAATGTCGGCTTTGGGCAACTTGGTGGCTGGAGTTGCCCACGAAATCAATAATCCTGTGGCATTTATTGCGGGAAATATCAACCCAGCCCAAGAATATTTAGAAGACTTGTTCAGATTGATTGACCTGTATCAGGAAGAATATCCAGAGCCGAGCGAAGCCATAGAAGAAGAAATCGAAGCGATCGATTTAGAGTTTATCAGGGAAGACTTACCCCACCTGATTGCCTCCATGCGAGAAGGAACCAATCGCATCGGCCATATTAGCGATTCTCTACGGATATTTTCCCGTGTGGACAAAGATTATAAAGTCCCGTTTGACCTGCATGAAGGGATCGACAGTACATTGCTGATTCTCAAACATCGCCTGAAAGCCAATGAAGTGCGACCCGCGATTGAAATTGTCAGAGACTATGGAGAACTGCCAGAGGTGCAATGTTTTCCCGGACAGCTCAACCAGGTGTTTATGAATCTGATTGCTAATGCGATCGATGCCCTAGAAGAAACCAATCAGGGGCGCAGTTTTGACGAGATTGCCGCTAATCCCAATCAGATTACCCTTAAAACCTCAGCCACGGCCAAGGAGGTGACCGTCCGCATTACTGATAATGGGATCGGAATGCCTCCAGAGGTAAAAGAGCGCATCTTCGAGCAGGGGTTTACCACCAAAGCGGTGGGCAAAGGCACAGGGTTAGGCATGGCGATCGCCCGTCAAATTATCGTAGAAAAACATGGTGGTACAATTATCTGTAACTCTGAATTGGGCCAAGGCACGGAGTTTATAATTCACCTGCCTGTATAATATCAAATCTATTTATTTGCGCTACAGAGATCTGTAGGGGCGGGTTATACCCAAATCTTGTAGACTGACAACTATTTTTGTATTCATGTCTGCTTGCGGAAACCCGCCCTCCCCCACTGCTCTTAGAACAACGTATAGATAAACGGTGCAATCACCGAAGCTTGGCTAAGGATAATCAAAGCACCCACCATCACCAAACTAATAATCAACGGCAACAACCAATACTTTTTCCGCTCCCCTAAAAAAGCCCAAAGATCCTCAAAAAATTCCATATACAAAACTCCAATTGGTTTAACTTAAAACTTAACTAAAATGGATATTCTAGACTCTTCGCCGGTCTAGGATGGGACGGAATTCGATAACTTTCCACCGGTTTACGCCATTCCCGACGCATAGGGTCACCTCCAAACTTTTTCCGTAGAAACCCCATCGGCGCAATCATCCCATAAAAAATAATCCCCAAAATTACGCGGGTATTAATCCAACCCATCATCATCCCAAAGCGGGCAAAAACCTGATAAAACGGGTCGAGGGTTTTGGGGGCAATTAACGCCCAAGCCCAGAAAATACCCAGCACAATCCAGGGCCAGGTTGCACTACTATGACCGAGTATCAAGGGCCAGATAATACCGAAAACTAAACCCACCATTATCCCAAACAGGAGACCAAATTGGCGCAGTTCTTTTGTATTGAGTTTTTTGATTGGATGCATAGTGATTAATGATGATTTTTACTTGCTTTTCTGAGGGGTTAAGATCCCCCTACTTATTAAGGGGAGATATAGCTAGTCTAAATGAATTGTGCAACTGGAAATGCCCTCTCCCTATATCCCTCTCCCACGGGAGAGGGACTTCTGCTCCCCTTCTCCTGCGGGAGAAGGGGCCAGGGGATGAGGCGCAGTCGTTATATAACTCATTTAGGTTTGCTATAAACCCCTAATCTAACTCAAACTCCGTCTTCCAAGACTCATCTTTCTCCCAAGCGGGTTGGTCAGTCTTAGCCAACAAGAAGTTTTCCAGAACCAGATAATCCATCTCAGTCCGCATGAAGCAGCGATAAGCATCTTCTGGAGTACAAACAATGGGTTCTCCGCGCACATTAAACGACGTATTTACAATCAGACCGCAACCCGTAAGCTTATCAAAATGATTAATTAAGCTGTGATAGCGGGGGTTGGTTTCCTTGTGAACCGTTTGGATACGCGCCGAATAGTCTACGTGGGTAATGGCGGGAATTTCAGAGCGAGGAATATTGAGCTTTTCAATGCCAAACAGTTGCTTTTGCTCCTCTGTCATCGGAATACGCAACGATTCCTTCACTGGAGCCACCATCAGCATATAGGGACTGGGGCTATATTGCTCGAAATAGTCCGATACGCGCTCGGCCAACACGGAAGGAGCAAAGGGACGGAACGATTCCCGATACTTAATTTTCAGGTTCATCACCGATTGCATTTTCGGCGACCTGGGGTCACCAATAATGGAGCGTCCACCCAAGGCACGGGGGCCGAATTCCATCCGCCCTTGGAACCATCCCACCACATTGTCAGTAGCTAGAATTTCCGCTAACCGAGGCATGAGTTCGGCATCATCCAGGCGCACATAGGAGGCTTTCACCAAGTCCAGATAGTCCAGAATTTCCGCATCGGAGAATTTTGGCCCTAAGTACGACCCGCGCATCTGGTCTTGTACGGGAGCGGCTATTTTTTCTTGGCTCAAGGTTCCCACGGTGGCGGTGGCTGTTTCTTTAGCACTGCTGACCATCACCGGTACTTTCTCGGCTGTTACGGTGCGGGGCATACTGTGGTATTCATACCAAGCAGAAAGAGCCGCTCCCAAGGCTCCACCCGCATCGCCAGCGGCCGGTTGTACCCAAACTTCCTTAAAGCCACATTCGCGCAAAATGCGACCATTGGCCACACAGTTGAGAGCCACACCACCGGCTAAACAGAGGTTTTCGACTTGGAGTTCTGTTTTCACCGTATTGGCTAGACGGAGAACCACATCTTCGGTCACCCATTGGATGGAGCTGGCGATATCCATTTCGCGCTGACTGATGGGGGTTTCCGGTTTCCGAGGAGGGCCGCCAAATAGGTCATCAAACTTGCTGTTGGTCATGGTGAGACCGGTGGCATAGTTGAAGTAATCCATGTTTAACCGGAATGTGCCATCTTCTTTGACATCAATCAGGTTGCTGAGGATGGTGTCAATATATTTGGGTTCCCCATAGGGCGCGAGTCCCATGAGTTTGTATTCCCCAGAGTTGACTTTGAAGCCGGTGTAGTAGGTGAAGGCAGAATAGAGTAAACCCAAGGAGTGGGGGAAGTCGATTTGCCATTGGGGAATGAGCTGGTTTCCTTCTCCGAGCCAGGCGGTAGTGGTGGCCCATTCGCCGACCCCATCGAGACAGAGAACGGCAGCCCGTTCAAAGGGACTGGGGAAGAAGGCAGAGGCTGCGTGGGACTGGTGATGCTCGGTGAACATCAGTTTGGGCAGCTCGGTTTTCTTGCACTGGCCGATTTCTGAGAGTTCGGTTCTTAATACGGTTTTCAGATAGAGCTTTTCTTTTAACCAGACGGGCATGGCGGCCAGGAATGACCGGAACCCTCTGGGGGCATAGGCTAGGTAGGTTTCTAGGAGCCGCTCAAATTTGAGTAGGGGTTTGTCGTAGAAGACGATATGATCTAGGTCACAGATCGTGGTTTGGGCCATTTCCAGGCAATAGGCGATCGCATGTTTCGGAAACCGTGGATCGTGTTTTTTGCGCGAAAATCGCTCTTCTTGGGCTGCGGCTACGATTTCACCATCGCAGATGATCGCCGCCGCGCTATCGTGATAAAACGCTGAAATTCCTAGGATCTTCATATTAGTTCACCCCTACGCCAGTTAATTTAAGCCAATTTTGGGATTTTTTTGGGATCATGAATAGAGATTGTAACTTAGGGTTTACTCTATAAGCACTGCGATCGCTTGTTTCTGGGAAGACGAACATGGGTTCGCTCCTATCTTGTCTGGGACTACCTTAATGATTACGATCGCTGGGCAGACCCTTCAGGTGTGTTTATTTTGTAAACTTTCTTAATGATTAAACCCACAAAACCTCTCAAAGTCAATAAAATCTCTCAAATTGCCCTCCTCTTGCTCTGCTGGATTGGCATTCCCTGGATTACCGTTGAGATAGCCATGATCCTACTCGATCCCGTTCTCTTCAAGGGTTTCTACCAGTATGACCCGGATATGGGATTTCGGGTGAGACCCAATATGTTAGGCTCCAACCGGTTTGGATTTAACGACCAAGACTATCCCCTCGAACGTATCCCTGGCACAGCCAGAATGGTCATTGTTGGCGATTCCTTCAACTGGGCGGGGGGTTTAGAGGGGAACTATACTGCTTTACTCGAAAATCAGTTCGCTCAAACCCCAGATTTACCCCCCGTAGAAGTCATTAACGCGGGTTATCCCATGACCCATGCCGGGGAACAGTTAATCATGTTGCAAAAGTTCGGTTTGCAATATCAGCCCGATTTGGTGGTTTTGGGTGTCTTTGTCGGCAATGATTTCATTGATGCTGACCCCTACCGCAAGCGAATTGTGGTTAATGATACGCAAATTGACATTGATAAGCGTAAGGAAATCCAGATCTTAGGCTATCCGATTATTTTCAAGTCTCGCCTCTGGATGTTTATTGAGCAAAAATATAAGGTTTTTCGAGAAACAGCCACCCTTGAACAGCCAGCATGGGCTAACCCACCAGAGGAGCAGGGAACATTTACAGAAGAAACCTTCTTAAAAATTCAACGCGCTCGATTAGAGTTTTGTAACCTCAAGGCCCACGCAGAAGGGAAATATGATGATAGAATCGAATATCTGTTTGAGAGCATTGCCCAAATCAAGCAACTTTTGGCCGAGCGCCAAATCGATTTTAAGGTAGCGATTTATCCCGATGAATTTCAAGTCAATCAAGCCTTAGCCGATCAACTCTTTGAAACCTATGGACTCAATCGCGAAGAGTACGACCTAGAGTTGATGCAAAAGTTGCTGATTGACTTTCTGGATAGAGAAGGAATCCCCTATATTGATATGCTCGATCGCTTCCGTCAAGTTGGAGAAACCGAAACCTTATATTTGCTCAGAGATACCCATTGGAATCTCGCCGGTAATCAATTGGCATCAGATATTTTATATCAAAATCTATTAGACTATGTTAAAAATTAATAAAAAAGACCATAAAATCAAAGGGTCATCAAAACTCAATATTCGTAAATTCATCAATTGGGGATTTTTAGGGCTTCTGTGCATCGGTGTGCCTTTGCTAACGGCAGAATTGTTTATGATTGTAGCAGAACCCTATCTGTTTAAGGGCTTTTTTCAGTACGATCCAGACCTGGGATTTCGAGTGAATCCAGATACTCCTGGAACCAACGAATATGGGTTTAACGATCGCGACTACCCCCTAGAGAAAGCACCGGGGAATTACCGCATTGTGGTGATTGGAGATTCCTATAGCTGGGCAGGGAATTTAGACGGAAACTATACGGCAATCCTCGAAAAACAGTTTGAAGACTATTATGGAGCGCCTAAAGTCGAGGTGATTAATGTGGGATTTCCCATGGCTGATCCACCCATGTATTTAGGGATGCTGAAAAAATATGGGCTAAAGTTTAGTCCCGATTTAGTCGTGTTGGGCTTTTTTGTGGGCAATGATTTACATACCCCGGTGAATCAAAAACGGATTGTTCTTAATGATACGTTTATTGATATCGATCGCACCAAAGAAGTGAAGCTCTTCGGATATCCCTTAATCGGCAAATCGAGAGTTGGATTATTTTTACAGCAGCGCTACCGTATATTTCAGGAGCAACTGAAACTGCAACAAGCACAACAGCAAACTCAAGGGAAGTTTGAACTGATAGAAAGCGCGATCGCCCAAGACACTCCCGATCCTAATCCTAGTCCAGACCCTCCAGCTCTGTACTCAGAACAAACATTTTTAGAGATTGAACGGTGGAAACTAGAAATAAATAACATTCCTGACTATGAAGCGGGAAAATTTACCCCTCAGTTTGAATATTCCTTGCAAGCCGTGGTAGAAATGGCAGAAATCTTAAAAGCAAAAAATATTCCTTTTTTGGTCGCGATTTATCCTTCAGAATACCAAATCGATCAAACGTTGGCGAATAAAATTTTTACTGAGTATGAACTCAATCCTGAAGATTATGATTTAGAGCTGCCGCAAAAAGTAGTGATTGAGACTTTGGAAGCTCATGGTATTGACTATTTGGATATGTTAGAGCCATTTCAAGAAGCGGGAAAAGAACAAGTTTTGTATATTTTGCGCGATACCCATTGGAATTTAACGGGCAATCAATTGGCGGCGAATCTGTTATTTCAGAGGTTACAGCCAGAAGTGACAATTAACAATTAACAGTTTTTCTGGGAAGGTGCTTGGCAAAGGAGTGATACCCCTCTTCTGTCACTCTTGGAAATTCTGACGAATTTCCGTCATTACAGCCCGCGATCGCGAAGCGAAACGGAGTTTTATCTCTAAAGAATGAATTTCCTGCTTCGTGGTGGGAAGCAGCCCAACGACATCAGTTGTTATATTCGGACAGTTTCAGAAATTTGCAATACTAAACGAGACAATCTTTAATCGTTCCATGGGGTAAATATGCGCTTTGCTGTTTGTGTGGTTGTCGCGATCGCGATCTCCGTTGCCACCGTCCTGCTGCTCGTCCATCCTGCCGCTGCCAATGGCTTTCCGCCGATGGCCTTATTGTTCCCATTGCCGCTCTTTGCCTCGTTGGTGAGCTTTGGGGCAGGGTTTCTCCTCATCCTCGTTTGCGAAGCCTTGACTTTGCATAAGCGAGAAACAATTGTTGCTTGGTATGCCTTTCGTTTGGTGACAGAAGCCAATTTGTTGTCAACCCTAGCAGGCGCTGCCGTGTTATTTTTCTTTTTCATCGGATTCTTTGATATTTCTATATCTTTATGGACTAACCCGATCTTGTTCCTGAGCATTGGCTTCAGCACTGCTTGCTTTCTCAAACGCTTTACCTACCTGAAACACAGATCTCCTCTCTTCTGGAGTGGAGTTTGGATAGTCTTGCTGTACGTTGATGGGCTGTTGCTGGTGGTGTTGGGTGTTAATACCGAGGGACTGTTCCTTACCTTATTGAAATTCTTAGGTGTCGCGGTCTACTTTGCCATTGGTTTCTTCCTCAGCTTGATCGTCGAAGGTGCATGGTTAGGGTGGCGTTTGCCGCCAGGGAAAACTTTAGGCAAAACCCTGCTGATTATGAACCTCCGCTCCTACGCCTACATTGTGATCCCCATTACAGTGGTCATGCTAATCATGTAGAGGTAAATCACATTCAGCAGTTGGTCAGTAGCTAGATTATCCTTCTTAACCTGGTTCACAAATTTTTCGATACTCTCTGTTACTTCTGCTTGCGCTGCCTCCCAATTGTTTGGGCGATCTTGCTGAAAATGAGCCTCAACAATCTGCTTAAGCGATTCTTTGGTCAGAACGGGCATTCGCAAGCGCAAACACCGCCGCAAAAAGGCTGGAGGAAAATCGCGCTCGCCATTACTGGTCATCACGACTAAGGGAAATTCATAGCATTGAACTTTACCATTGATAATGCCTGCCTTAATTCCCTCATCATTATATCTGGGCATTGGCACGGTTATTGTCTTACAGATCATGATTGTAGGCGCTGCTATTCGCTCTCGCAAACGTCATTAGGGAAATTAGCTTTAATTGATATCAAATCCCCCGATCTTACTGGAGTGGGAGCATCTTGCTCCCTAAATTTTTAATTTCGGATTGCGTCCAACCTGAAGATCGTTAATTGAGATCGCGTCAGTAACAATTATTCATTTTTGTCCGGTCTAGAATCCAGTAAAATGAAGCCAGTCCATTCGGATTACATCAATATTATTGCCATCTAAGATTCAAGGTGAGTATGGCCCATGAAGTTGGAATCCCACCCGTTTATTAGTTATTTTGAACCCGATCAAGTGGCTCAACTGTGCGATCTAGCCAATATCATCGAGTTTGACCGACCGACTGTCATCTTTGAAGAAGGTGAAATTCCAGATGGACTCTATCTGGTTTTAGCCGGTCAAGTAGAATTTAGCAAGATGATCGATACCGAGAAACACCAAACGATCGCCTTGGCTAAGGAAAATGATTTTTTTGGAGAATTTGGAGTCTTAGATGGCAAACCGAGGAGCGCCAGAGCAATGGCCGCTGAAGAAACAATATTAGCGAAAATTCCCCAAGATAAGCTGATGGAAATTTTACAAAATAGTAAAGGGGAAGTGGTTTTAGCTGTCTTCCGGCATATTATTCACCATATTCGCATCACTACGACCCAATATGTGAATCAAATTGTCCATAAACAAAAAATGGTGTTGGTGGGAGAAATGGTGAATACTATTATTCATGATTTCAAAAGTCCTTTCAATGGGATTCAGCTCTCCAGCT
This sequence comes from Roseofilum capinflatum BLCC-M114, assembly GCF_030068505.1. Classification (NCBI taxonomy): domain Bacteria; kingdom Bacillati; phylum Cyanobacteriota; class Cyanophyceae; order Desertifilales; family Desertifilaceae; genus Roseofilum; species Roseofilum capinflatum. The sequence continues at coordinate 63,635 of NZ_JAQOSO010000092.1, read as the reverse complement.
CCATGCTCAAAGAAATGCACGACGATGAAGACACCCAAGAATGGTGCGATCTGATTCAAGCGCAAATTACTCGCATGTTGGGGATGGCCGAAGAGGTTCTAGAGTTTTCTAAGGGTCATTCGACTCTCTATCGGCAACCGATGCAAGTCTCGGAGTTATTTAAGCAGTTTGAAAAGCTCAATCGAGTTTACTTGCAGTCGGCTAATGTGGAGTGGGTGACGGAGATTGAGCCAGTGGAAATTTATGCCGATCTCAATAAGCTGTTGCGGGTGCTGCAAAATATCGTGACCAATGCGATAGAAGCGTTTGAAGGCAAGGGGGGACGCATTGAAGTGACGGCGAAAAGCCAGGCGGAATGGGCGGTGATCCAGATTCGGGATAATGGCCCAGGAATTCCCAAATCGATTCAAGAACACTTCTTTGAGGCTTTTGTCACCCATGGGAAACGGGGGGGAACTGGGTTAGGAACGGCGATCGCCAAATCTATTATCGATGCACACCAGGGCGAGATTAGCTTTGAATCTCAAGATGGACAAGGCACAACCTTCACCATTCGTCTCCCTCGATAATCCACCAAGTCAGCTTCTCATAATGGTTCTAGTCGTTTCCATAAAAAATTCTGATGAAAAAATATAGGGGTGGGGGGTGACACCCCTCATTTGTGTGTTATATTGAATTTGATGCACCCTGATGGACGCCCACTCGTGGGGCGTTTTTTTATTTTAAAAGCGCTACGAGCTACGCGCTGGTGATAGATAGAGCGCGTAGGACTAGGGAAAAGTTTGTTCTTACAGCACTTTCCGCTATCGCGGACATGAATGCGCCCTCTGTGGAGAATGGGGGAATGGGGGAATGGGGGAATGGAGAATCTAAAACCTAGCAATCTTTTCTAGATTTGATGTAATACAGAACTTTGCGTGCAAAGTTACGGTTTAAATAAGTTAACCATAGTACCGTAATTTCGAGATATATTTGAAAAATACACAAAAAATCAAGATTTATCCTCGATTTATATCAACCCATTCATGTGGAGGGGGGACATCCGTGGTAGCACAAGTCGAAAAACCAACCTACGAGAGCCAAACCCAGGCGATCGCCAAAGAACTGCTCGCAGCGCAAGGGGAAAAGCGCTCCATCTTTGCCCAGATGCGCGATCAAATGCGGTGGGACGATAAGCTCTTAGACTGGGCGATGAATAACCCAGGGTTGCGGGTGCAGTTGTTTCACTTCATTGATTGTTTGCCTGCTCTGCGCTCTAAGGCGGAAGTCGCCCGGCATTTGCAAGAATATATGACAACTGAGGCGGTAGAATTACCCAGTGCCTTGAAGGGGATTCTTAATTTTACCCAAGCTGACTCCATGCCTGGACAAGTCGCAGCAACGACGGTTTCTACAGCAGTGGAAACTTTGGCACGGAAATACATTGCTGGGGAAACCGTGCAGCAAGTGCTGAAAACTGTGGAAAATCTCCGCAAGGAGCAAATGGCGTTTACCCTGGATTTACTGGGGGAAGCGGTGATTACGGAAACGGAAGCAAAAGCTTATCTACAAGGCTATATTGACTTAATCGATCGCCTCACGGAAGCCGCGAAACAGTGGAAAACCATCCCCGAAATCGATCAAGCCGATGGCGAACCCTTGCCCAAGGTGCAAGTTTCCGTTAAGCTGACAGCCTTTTATTCCCAGTTCGATCCCCTGGATGCTGAGGGATCGAAGCAACGGGTGATCGAGCGCCTTCGCACCCTCCTGCGCCATGCCAAGGAAAAGGGCGCTGCCATCCATTTTGACATGGAGCAGTATGTCTATAAAGATATTACGTTTGCCATTCTCAAAGAATTGTTACTCGAAGACGAGTTTAAAACCCGTACTGATATTGGGGTGACGCTGCAAGCTTATCTGCGCGACTCCGAAGCAGACTTAAAAGATCTGATTGCTTGGGCAAAAGAGCGGGGAAATCCGATTACCATTCGCTTAGTCAAAGGAGCCTATTGGGATCAGGAAACGATTAAAGCGGTGCAACACAACTGGCCGCAACCGGTGTTTGATGATAAAGTTGCCACGGATGCCAACTTTGAACTGCTGACCCAGTTATTGCTGGAAAACCACGAAGTTCTGAATGCTGCCATTGGTTCCCATAATGTGCGATCGCAGGCTAAGGCGATCGCGATCGCCGAAGCCCTGAACATTCCCCGCCGTCATATTGAATACCAAGTGCTGTATGGTATGGGCGATCGCCTCGCCAAAGCCATGGTAAACCGAGGGTTGCGGGTGCGGATGTATGCTCCCTACGGCAGTCTCCTCCCCGGTATGGCGTACTTGATTCGCCGTTTGCTGGAAAATACTGCGAACAGTTCCTTCTTGCGCCAAAGCCAAGAAAATCGCCCCATTGAAGAATTAATCGCCCCTCCTGTGGTGAAAACAACGGGATCGCGCCCCCAGAAAACCACCGCCTTTAAAAATGCCTCTGATACGGACTACGCCCAAGTCGCTAACCGGGAACGGGCGCAAGCGGCATTAAATACAGTCCGTCCCCAACTGGGCAAAACCATTCTGCCTTACATTAATGGCGAGTTTGTGGACACCGCAGAGAGTATCAATTCTGTCAATCCCTCTGACCCGACGGAATTAGTGGCTAAGATTGGCATGGCTTCTGTTGAACAAGCAGAAACCGCCCTGAATGCCGCCAAAGCAGCGTTTCCCAGTTGGAAAGCCACCCCCGCAGCAGAGCGGGCGCGAATTCTGCGAAAAGCCGCCGATCTGATGGAAGAGCGCCGAGCAGAGCTGTCCGTTTGGGTGATGTTGGAAGTGGGGAAAGTGCTGCAACAGGTGGATGCAGAGGTTTCCGAGGCGATCGATTTTTGTCGCTATTATGCCGATGAAATGGAACGGCTCGATCGCGGCCATAATTATGATATTGCTGGGGAAAATAACCGCCTGACGTATCAACCGCGAGGCATTGCCCTGGTGATTTCTCCCTGGAATTTTCCCATCGCCATTACTACGGGGATGACGGTAGCAGCTCTGGTAACCGGTAACTGCGTGATTCTCAAGCCTGCGGAGGTGAGTACGGCGATCGCCGCCCAATTGATGGAAGTGCTGATTGAGGCAGGAATCCCTAAAGGAGTATTTCAATTTTTACCCGCAAAAGGATCGACCGTGGGGGCCCATTTGGTCAAACACAAGGATGTGCATATGATTGCCTTCACCGGTTCCCAGGAAGTGGGCTGTCAAATCTATGCCAATGCTGCCCTGCTGCAACCGGGACAGAAACACATGAAGCGCGTCATTGCTGAGATGGGTGGTAAGAATGCGGTGATTGTGGATGAGAGTTCGGATTTAGACCAAGCCGTGCAAGGGGTGGTGGATTCTGCCTTTGGCTATAGCGGTCAAAAATGTTCCGCTTGTTCGCGGGCGATCGTCCTGGAACCGGTGTATGATGCTTTCTTGGAGCGGTTTGTAGAAGCGACTAAATCCTTGAATGTGGGGCCCGCAGACCATCCTTGTACCAAGGTGGGGCCGGTCGTGGATGAGACCTCCATGAAACGCATTCAGGGCTATATTGCCACCGGTAAACAGGAGGCTAAAGTAGCTCTAGAAATGTTGGCTCCCAATGTTTCTGGCTCGAAAGAGGGCTATTATGTGGGCCCCACGATCTTCCAGGATGTTGCACCGACGGCTACCATTGCCCAAGAAGAGATTTTTGGCCCGGTGGTTGCGGTGATTAAGGCTAAGACGTTCCAGGAAGCGTTGGACATTGCCAATAATACCAATTTTGCCCTGACTGGCGGTCTCTATTCCCGGACTCCGAGCCATATCGACCAAGCGATGGCCGAGTTTGAGGTGGGCAATTTGTATATTAACCGCAATACGACGGGGGCGATCGTTTCTCGGCAACCCTTTGGTGGCTTCAAGCTCTCCGGAGTTGGTTCTAAAGCGGGTGGCCCAGATTACTTGATCCAGTTCCTCGAACCGCGCACCATTACGGAAAACGTGCAGCGTCAAGGGTTCGCTCCCATTGAAGGCAACGAGTAGCTTGAGTGATATCATGTCCGCTAAATCAGCTATAACAAGTCATTGCGAATGGAACGGAGTGAAATGAAGCAATCTCGATCATCTCGATAATTGTAGCGATTGCTTCCCTGCGGTCGCAATGACATCTATTTAACCGGACATCATATGAGGAATAAGAAACTGGGTTTCCGATCTGCCAGAGGTGGACAGAAACCCGGTTTCTTTGTTTTTTTCAATTATTCATCAGCGAGTTCAAGGGCTTTATCAATAATTGCATCTGAAATCCTAAAATTAGCTTCTGCTAAGGATTCAAGGATAGGTTTAATAGCAGGGATAATGTTTTTCTGTTTGGCCTGGATGAGCATTCCTACCGTTCCCATGACTTTCAGTTGTAGTTGCTGGGCAATTCTACGGGCACTCAAATCATCCAGAATAATGATAACATTTTTCAATTCGAGGGCGAGGGCGATCGCTTCAGCTTCTCCGTCATCAACTTGAGTTTTGAGTGTTTGAACAGTGGATAAGTTTTCCGGAGCTTGAACCGTTAACCAAGAAGTAGAAATTCCCACTTCTGTTTGTACTGCGGGTGGAATAGTAATCGGTGTAAAAACTTGAGGTAGAATATCAAGTCTCCCAATTCGTTCTAGTCCGATTAAGCAGGTACTATTGGTAACCCCAGGATTCATAACCGGATCTCTTGCTCTAATTCAACCGCAGGGTAATTTATAACCGGAATACCCATCTTGCCGATCATTTCGATAAAAGTTCCCTTAGAGTAGCCTGCTAGTTTTGCCGCTTGACCGATGGAGAGTTTCCCGACTTCAAACAGTTTGGCCGCTAGAAGGAGCTTGGCTTCATCTTCAGAGATAGTAGAAGGGAGGTCTATGGTGAATTGACCCATGATTTAATTAAAAATAGCCAAAACATAAGTCTATCACATTTCTCAATGTCAAGGATTCGCCCCCATTGAAGGTAACGAGTAAGTTGAGATAGGGGCAAGCAATCTGGTGTCTGATCTGCCAGAGGTGGAAAGAAACCGGATTTCTATTCTTGTTGGATACTTGAGGCACAGTTGGACAGATACTTTTTTTTATCCCTTCGCGGAAAATCCCCCTTTGACTCGGCTCAAGACAAGCCTAAAAAAGGGGGATTTTTACTACCCCTGTTTTTTAAGGGGGAGTTGGGGGGATTGAGATGTATCGCCATAGTAGCGAAAACAACTGTATTGTTAACGTAAGAAACTACTGACTAACCACAAGACAAAGAATGCAACCACGGCTGCAAACTGATCGCTATTCACTTGACTGATATTGGCTAAACTTGCCCCCAAGAGGCCACCGAGTAACAATCCAGCGATCAGTCCACCAACAGTGAGTAAAACTGAGCGACCGAATTTCCGTTCCTTGCGGTTTAAGAAGTAAATGCTGGCTACCACTCCCGCTAGAAGGGTCACCTGGAGAGGCGACTGGCTACCCTGGGTAGGGTTTAGGAGGGCGACACAGCTCATTAACACTAAATAGACTCCCATGGGTAGAAGAATATCCGCTTGACTGGGAGTATCTAGATAGGATTGCAACCAGTTGGGCATGGACTTCCCAGGTGTTGGGGGAGCTTTCGGCTCAGTCACCGTCGCTTTTTCCGGAAATCGTATTCGATCGGGAACTTTGAGTTTGCCCTGTTGCCGCATTCGTAGACGATCCATGAGGACTGCATCATAGGCAGTCTCAATGGTTTCCACTTGTCGGCGATCGCCACTGTGTTGATCCGTGAGGCGTTGACGGGCCTGTTGAATTTCCTCAAACGAGGCATCTTCCGTTAACCCCAAGGTTTCATAAGGACTTTTGTCACTCATCTTTTGTTCATTCCCTCACAATCATTCAGCGCTCTGATCGAGGAGCCGTAGGAGCCTAGACTTCCAGCTTACACAAGCCTGGTTGCTCAACTCAAGGGTTGACTCCGTTACCAGTGCTTACCAAATTAGCCTAAACTTTTTTCACTATTTTATTAGTGCCACTTTAACATAATTCTTAATAGAGTTGGCTACCCAAGCAATCACCCCCGATAATAGATAATCTAAGCTCATCCATGGCTGATCCTCCCATTTTTGGCATGAGGAATAACCAGCCCTAAGCTTAGGCTGCCGTTATTCTAACGGAAAACCTGTACCACAGAGCCACCATGGCCAGATACACTTAGATGACGAAACTGCCAGTCTTGGGTCTGTTTGTCAACTCGCAAGCATATATCACAAGGTTATTCATATGGCTTCAGCCAAGATTCTTGTCGTAGATGATGATCCTGCAATTCGTAATTTAGTCTTTCGCTATTTGGGCAAACATGGCTATGAACTCGAAGATGCTGCTGACGGGAAAACCGGCATGGCAAAGTTCAAGCAGTTTCGCCCCGATTTGGTAATTTTAGATGTGAATTTACCGGATGCCCTAGGTTACAATCTTTGCCAGGAAATGCAAACTTTAACGGATGTTTTTGTGTTGATGCTCACTAGCCGCACGGATACATCGGATAAAATCATTGGTTTTGAAAAGGGAGCAGATGATTACCTCACTAAGCCCTTTAGTGTGGAAGAACTCAAATATCGTGTCGAAGCTCTGCTCAAGCGTCAGCGAACCGTCACCACTCCTGAGCGTCAATTGATTACCCATGGTCAGTTATTGATCGATCCCGAACGGCGAGAAGTGATGTTGCAAGGAGAACCCGTTGTGCTGACGGCTTTGGAGTTTGATTTACTGCATGTTCTTGCCAGCAACCCAACGAAAGTGCTGCGGCGTTCAGAGTTAATCAGTCAAGTCTGGGACTATGAACACCAGGGGGATCAACGGGTTGTGGATGTGCATATCGGCCAAATTCGTAAGAAACTCGAAGCAGAGGGGGTACATCGCTTTATTAAAACGGTGCGCGGGGTGGGATATAAATTTGTCCCTCCCGATACTCTAGAAGATTAAACTCATTCGGGATCATTCTGGGGAAACTCAGGGGTTGAGATTGGATGTGCATCTACCCAGTGTTTGCAATAAGCGCCTCACTTTCTCTAGATCTTTGTCCCCAGGTTGTAACTCAACCCCACTGGATAAATCGATACCTTGGGGAGAGAGGGACTGTAGGGCTTGTTCAATATTGTCGGGTGTTAATCCTCCAGCTAAGAACCAGGGTAAGGGAGGAGTAAAGCTTTTTAGATGTTTCCAGTCTAAAGTTTGACCGGTTCCTCCGAATTGATGGGGATGATAGGCATCTAAAAGCAAGGTATCGACACAGGTTTGATAGGTGGGAATTTGAGTTAAGGTTTCCGGGGTGCGGACTCGAAAGGCTTTGATCAGTTCGATTTGGGGTAACTTTTGCCGTAGAATTTGGCAAAATGAGGGATCTTCATCTCCATGGAGTTGAATTCCGGTGAGATGGCCGAGGGTGACGGTGTGACAGATTTGCTCTAGGGTGGCGTTGACAAATACGCCGATGCGGTCAACAGATGGGGGGAGTTGAGTACAGATGTGTTGGATCTGTTGGGGTTTGATGTAGCGGGGTGAGCTGGAAACACAGATAAATCCTAGGGCTGTTGCTCCTAAATCGGCGATCGCCACGGCTTGCTGGGCTTGGGTCAGTCCACAAATTTTAACGCGCATATTCGCTCCTTGTTCGAGGAATTTTGTATCAAAATTTTAATAAACTTTAAGGAATGACACAAAAATAAAGTTTTGTCAGCAGGCTTCTTATAATGGTGAGGACTTTTTACCGGGATTAAGGAGCAAAAGACCTATGACCTCAGAATGGTCTCTCAATATCGGACTGATCATGATTGCTTGCAATATTCTAGCGATCGCCATTGGTAAATTCACCATTCAACAAAAAGGTGTTGGCCCTGGCCTACCTGCTGGCCCCTTCTTCGGTGGCATGGGAATGGCTGAATTACTGGCGACCACCAGCTTAGGTCATATCCTAGGTGCTGGCGTAATCCTAGGACTTAGTGGTACTGGAGCGATTTAATCTCCCGCACAAGTGAGCCAATGGGGGGAGTCGGACAGGAGGAAAGCGTGGTTTTCCTCATTTTTCCTCTCTCCCCTACCTGCTGCCATCCATGGTTAATTGCTCCGGTGATTATTATCTAACTCAATCCTTGTACCCGCCCATTGCAGCTTATTACGGAGGGTGCGATAGTAGGAATGATTTTCTTCAAGGATAATAAACTTGGCTTGATAATCGGCCATCCGCACATCGACCCGATGACCGGGCCAAATGGCTGTACCCATAACTCCATCTGTCCAGAGTTTAGTGCTTAAATCGTAGTCTGCTAGGGGCCAAACGCTGACAATACAGCCGGAAGGAATAACAATGGGGCGACTCGACAAACTTAAAGGACAAATGGGAGTCACAGCCATTGCTTCCATGCCCTCATGAATGATCGGCCCATTGGCAGAAAGGTTGTAACAAGTTGAACCGGTGGGAGTCGAGACCAATAAACCATCTCCTTGATATTGATCGACGACTTCCCCATCGATCTCAATTTCTAGCTTGGAGGTAATCATGCGATCGTGGGATGCCGGTTTAATACAGATTTCATTCAACGCCAAAAAGCGATCGCTCACCGGAGGTACAAAACGCCGGTTACTCTCATAAACTGCCGCTTCCAGCATCATCCTACGCTGCACCGCATAGCGATCGCTTTGCAACCGTTCCCAAACCCGTTGCGTATCATAAAAATTATCCGCCGACTCCGTTAAAAACCCCAAATGTCCGCCAATATTCACCGACAAAATGGGGATACCTTCAGCAGCCAACTGTCGAGCAGCAGCCAAGGCTGTTCCATCCCCCCCCAAAACCACCGCCAGATCGATCGGTTGAGGGGCTGAAGCCAAAAACACGGGATAAGGATTATCCTTAGCACCCGATGGCCCCATCAGCACTCGACAACCCAGAGCATCCAACTCTTTCGCAGATCGTTCCGCCCATTTGCGACTATCTACATCTCCGGCTTTATGGGAAATAATGACCTGTTTGAGTTCCACAATTCAATTAAAAATTAAAAATTAATAATTAATAATAAATAATAAATATTTTTTTACTCCTTACTCAATAACTATAGCTAGTCTATATGAGTTGTGCAACAGGAAATGCCCTCTCCCTATATCCCTCTCCCACGGGAGAGGGACTTTTCCCCTTCTCCCTTCGACTTCGCTCCCTTCGGCTACGCTCAGGGCAAGCAGGACAGCGCCTGCGGGAGAAGGGGGTAGGGGGATGAGGGGCAGTTATTACATAACTCATTTAGGTTTGCTATAAGGGGTTAGTTAACCCAACCCCTTAGATTTTCCTTACCATTTGAGTAAGTTAAACTGCTCCATATCCACCGTATTGCGGTTACGGTAAATTGATAGCACGATCGCCAAACCAACGGCGGCTTCGGCTGCGGCTACGGTAATCACAAACACCGTAAACACTTGGCCGCGAATGCCTTGCGGATCTAAAAAGTTAGAAAACGCCATCAAATTTAAGTTCACCGCATTGAGCAATAACTCAATCGACATGAGAACTCGTACCGCATTACGGCTCGTAATCAAGCCATAAATGCCGATACAAAATAGGGCCGCTGCAATGAGCAAAAAATATTCAAGTTGTAAAACCATCGTGTTTCCATTTCTCCCAATCAATTAACCAGCTCTCTTAGCCTTTAAGATTCATTCTTTTTACCCGATGAGACCAATTCCCTGGGTCGTTCCGGTAATTGTAAGCTATCGGGAATCCCTTGGCCTTGGGGACGTTGATCGGGAATTTCTTCCCGACGGGCAAGAATAATTGCCCCCACCAAAGCCATTAATAGAAGGACAGAAGCCAACTCAAAAGGCAGGAGAAAGTCACTAAAGAAATGCAACCCGATTAGCGTCGTTGCGCTATCCCCGGCGATCGCCTCGGTGGAGAGTTGCCAGGGAGTTTGCACAACCATTGTCCCTAACAGGGCAAACAACCCCCCACAGACGACTGCTGTTGCACCCTTACGAATCCAACCCCGAACCAGGGGTTGATAGTCTTCCTGTTTATTCACCAACATGATGGCAAACAGGATGAGGACATTAATGGCCCCCACATAGATCAGGGTTTGAGCGGCTGCCACAAACCCCGCATTCAGCAACAGATACAGCCCAGCCATACTGATCAACACCCCGGCCAACAAAAAGGCAGAGTGGACAATATTCTTCAGTAAGACTACGCCGAGGGCGGCGGCGATCGCCATGATCGCCAACAGCCCAAATGATACCAATTGAACCCCTTCAGCTAAATTCACGTTACTTAATCCTTGTTTGGTGTTTCCGATTGTTCCAGAATTTCCTCTGGCCGCAGTCCAGCCCGTCGTTCCGTATGGGATACGGTATGAGGGTCAACGACTCCCTTGGGTAGATAAGCAAATTCACGCATCGGTTGAACCATGGGGTCATTGGTGACTTTATAGGGAATGCGACCTAGGGCCACATTATCATAGTTCAACTCGTGGCGATCGTAAGCCGCCAACTCATACTCTTCCGTCGCGGACAAACAATTCGTCGGACAATATTCAATGCAATTGGCGCAGAAAATACAGACTCCGAAATCAATACTGTAGTGCTTCAGTTGTTTTTTCTTCGACTCCTTATTCATCTCCCAATCGACCACCGGAAGATTAATCGGACAAACTCGCACGCAAACTTCGCAAGAAATACACTTATCAAACTCAAAGTGAATGCGTCCCCGATACCGTTCCGAAGGAATCAGCTTTTCATAGGGATATTGCACGGTAATGGGACGGCGTTGCATATGGTCGAAGGTCACTGACAGACCTTGACCAATATATTTCGCTGCTTCTACCGTCCCTTTCGCGTAATCACCGACTTGTTTTAAGAACTTCAACATGATGGATTAACCACTCGTAACTACACAAAACGGATAACGTTCCAAGCTCAACTATCCGCCAAAGGCAAAGGGAAAGACTAACTTCAGAGCTGCGGTCAATAGAAGATTGACTAAAGAAACCGGTAAGAGGAATTTCCATCCTAAATCTAACAGTTGGTCAATCCGCACGCGGGGCAGCGTCCACCGACAGAGAACAGCAATAAAGACCAGTAAATAGGTTTTGAAAATTACCATAGTAATTCCCAAACTTGCCATCAGCACTTGTAACCAGGCGGTGGTTTCGGGTATGCCTAACCACTGGGCAACTTGCTCAATGGGGATAATAAATTCCCATCCTCCTAAGTATAGGACGGCCACCAGAAGACCGGAGAGTACGAGGTTCACATAGGAACCGAGATAAAACAGGGCGAATTTCATCCCTGCGTATTCGGTTTGATATCCAGCCACTAATTCTTCTTCAGCTTCGGGTAAATCGAAGGGTAGACGCTCGCATTCAGCCAAAGCAGCAATCCAGAAAATGATAAATCCTACCGGTTGCCGCCAGATATTCCAGCCGAGGATGCCATAACCGGATTGTTGATCGACAATATCGATGGTACTGAGGCTATTGGACATCATGACGATCGCCAGGACGCAAAACGCTAACGGAATCTCATAGCTAATCGATTGGGCAGCGGCCCGCAGTCCTCCCAACAGGGAATACTTGTTATTGGAGGCATAGCCTGACATGAGTAAGCCAATGGGGGCCACACTGGAAAGGGCAATCCACAAAAAGATACCAATGGCCACATTGGAGATCATCAAGTTTTCTCCGAAGGGCACAATCAGAAAGGACAAAAAGACCGGAATCACCACCAGGGCTGGCCCTAGGGTAAATAAAATCGGATCGGCTTTGTCGGGGATGATATCTTGTTTGAGCAGGAGTTTCAGACCATCAGCAACGGGGACTAAGACCCCATAAGGGCCCATATATTCGGGGCCGATGCGCTGTTGCACGGCAGCCGATACTTTTCGCTCTAGCCAGGTGGTGACCAATACGCCCACCGTTGCGCCCACTAGAACCACTAACATGGGTAGGGGAATCCACAATGCTTTTGCTGCTCCCTGGGGAAGACCGAAGTGGGTCAGCAATTCGATAAAACTTCTTTGTAAGTCAATTCCTAAATTCATCTTTCCTCGCGATTCCAGTCAAAGGAAGCTAGGCTTCCCTTATGGATTTTAAAGTTTATTGAGGGTTTTTTGGGTCTGATTTGCTAATTAGACCTATCAACATGCTTCCCATTTGACCATAAATCGTCCCATGGCCGATAGCAGGGCTGTTGATTCTTCCCTGAAAATGGCAGTGGGGGGATGGGGAGAATCAAGTCTTGTCTATTTCTCCAGAGAGTGCCAGAGATGGTTAATACTAACGAGCTTATAGTCTTGTTCTAAGAGGATGGGTAGGATCTGCTTGATGGTTTCTGCGACGCTCTGACCGCCATAGATGCCGTCATGGAGAACAATGAGTGAACCGGGACAAACGGTTTCTATGACGCGCTTAACTACGGTGGAAACGCCTGGATTAACCCAATCTTCGGGAACGACTGTCCACATCACTGGGCGATAGTTCCATTGTTGCAACAGTTTGAGGGTTTGGGGGGTGAAAAGACCATTGGGAGGCCGCACATCCCGAAAGTGCGATCGCTCTTCCGGGTTCAGATCGCAGGCCTGAAGAATGGCGGTTTGGGTTTGGTATAAGTCTTGGTAGAGTTGTTCTGGGGTCAGTTGGGGAAAGTTGCGATGGGTATAGCCATGTAAACCGATCCAATGGCCTCGATTGTAAACGGCTTTGGCGATTTCGGGATACTGTTCGACCCAGTATCCGAGCCAAAAAAAGTTGGCTTTGACGTTGTAGGTTTCTAATACGTTTAACAGCTCTGGGGTGTATTGGGGATGGGGGCCATCATCAAAGGTGAGGGCGATCGCCTTTTGATCGGGATTTCCCTGCCATAAACATTGGGGAAATAAGGGTTTTAAGCCTTGATAGAGGATGGGATAGAGAGGATATAGCTGGAGTGACATGGTTCTGGGGAGTTTTCTATCCCCAACTTAGGTTAATAACCGATACCGTTCTAGCAGGGTTTCCAGGGTTGGGGGCAGTAGGTCTTTTAAGTCTTCCATCGATTGAAAGGAGAGACGGTTTTGGGGAGAGACATCAAAGGGAAATTGCCCTGGAAAGTCCGATCGCTCCATTTGTGCGAGTAAGAGTTGTTCGGGTCGTTTAATAGAGAGAGCATATCCCATTTCCACACAGACATAAGGACTCGGTATGAGATGGGTTGTGTCTTCGGTGTCTACTTGAGTGACGGGAGTCCCATCGGCAATGAAGAGTAAACTTTTGCGAATGCGACGCATGAGGGGATTATTGAGACGAATGGGGGCTTGATTGGGACGGTGAGATGATTCTAGGGTTAGGGTAAGGCGCGATCGCCGATTCAGATCCGTAATAGTTTCTTCTAATACTTCCTGTAAGATCTGACTCGATTCTCCATACTCCTGCTGATAGCAGAAGAAGATCATCGGATCGAGATGGGCCATCACTTCCTGTTTGGTAAAGTAAATCTCATGGCTAGTCAGGTCAATATTGGAGATGGCATAACCTCCACTGCCTTCGATATAAAATTCTATGGTTTCCCCTTGTAAATATCGCTGAAACCAAATCGATTGCTTGACTTCTTCGCTATCTTCGAGGAAATCAGCACGCAAAGCAGATTTGAGCAAACTTTGCTTACTCAAGCGCATATCTGGGGGGCGTTTTTCTAGTTCGGGAATCGGCTCATATTCTTGGAGATACCAAGCCTTCAGAGCAATAATGGCCATAAGCTTCCGTGAGGGAGAATTCTACTTATCGATTGTAGCGGATTAAGGAATTCGCCTGCTGATTTTCTGGGTTCATTACGCTTCATTGCTTTTAAAAGCACAACTGCACCCGAATAGTTCCCTGAAATCTTCCTTGCTTAGGTTAAGTCTATTTGGAGGGAAATGGGCTTATTTAATCCCCTTTCTTACTCCCAGTTTACCCAGTTTTAAGGAAAGACCAGCCACCGATTGGGTGCAGTTTGTACTTGGAGAGACAGATGATAGTGAAACAGTGTTTTACCTCTCAAAACTAATGGTTAGAAATGGACTGTTTGATCTGCCAATGAAGCTTTTTTGTTAGCTCCATATTTTTAATATAGGAGATAGTTTAATCCCAATCAAGCAATTGAGATTAAACTTAACAATCGATGATTTAGCTCCTCTCATTTCAAGTCCAGTAGGGCTGGCAGTGCCCACCCTACTGCCATGACACAGCTAAAAACGTGCATTAGCGTAGGGTGGGTTAGGCGGCTAAAACCTAGACGGTAATAGCAATCTCTCAATCCGCCGTAACCCACCATTTTAGGGTTGTCACGGCACTACGGGTTTAGTTTGTGGGGTTTAGCCCCATGAGTCTAGATCTAGGGCTTGGGAGCCACCTTGTTGGAGTTGGATCAGCACTTGACCAAGTTGATACCAAACCAAGCCACTGACAAACAGGGTAACGGGGAGGGAAATTAAATAGGCGATCGCCGTGGGAAAGCCGAATACCGCCAACCCCGACGACAAGAATACACAAGCACCGGCAAAAATGCCTGTAAATGGAAACAGCAGTTTTGGCCCCTGAAGGCTGGTGATCTCATAATTACTAGATTTAGATGACCAGATTTTGGCGGCTTCAGTCAATGTGGCATAAAAGGCTGCTCCTGATGTCAAGCTGACGAGCAAACCAATCAGTAATAAGGCGTAAGGAGGTTGGGCGGTATAGTACACGAATACTACTCCTGGATGGAATTGAGATAACAGAGTGTCCCTAGGGAGTATATCGGACTCCCTAGACTTTTGATAGAGTTGTGGGCGTTATCGGGTGAAAGCCGCGACGGAAGGCAGGAGCAGAGCTGCTCGCTCTTTGGAAAAATCGGCGATCGCTTCCCACGCAGCATCGAGCAAGCGAGTGGGATGGATATCATCCTCAATTAAATGCCACAGTCGCTGCACTTCTTCGGTGTGTAGGCGGTCATTCTCCGTCAGAGCTAAGACAATTTGATGGCGCAAATATTGCCCTTCTTCCGAGAGCAGATATTGTAAGCCTAACTGAGCTGTGGGCATGATATCAAAGCCGCTATCGGAGCGGGCGATCGCCAGCATATTCTCTAGGCGATCCCAACGGAACTTCCCATCCTTAATCAGCACCTCTAACAACCGCCGCCTTAGACTTGGCGTTTCCCCAGTCAGCAACCGTTGAGCCACATAGGGATAGGCAATTTCCACAATTCTAAAATCGGGATTAATACTCAGTGCTAATCCTTCTTGAGTGACCAGCGATCGAATAATTAAAGCAAACTTCGCCGGCACTCGGAACGGATACTCGTACATAATTTCCGAGAACTTATCCGTAATCGTCTTAAAATTAAAGTCCCGAACACTTTCACCGATAATATCCCCAAACACCGCTTCTAGGGCAGGGATAATGGGTTGAATATCAGTTTCTGGAGTCAGAAAACCCAGTTTTACAAAATCTTCTGCTAATTCCGTATAATCCTTATTAATCAGATGAACAACTGCATCGACTAAGGTTTCTTTAGCCGTCTGATCCAACTGATCCATCATGCCAAAATCAATATAGCCCATTTGGTCCCCAATTCCTGAAGGGCCCGATAGAGCAAATAGATTGCCTGGATGGGGGTCAGCATGGAAAAACCCAAACTCTAGCAACTGTTGCAGCCCCGTGTTTACACCAATGCGGATAATTTTATCAGCATCTAAACCGGCTTCTTGAATGGCATCGGTACTGGTGAGTTTATAGCCATTAATCCATTCTAGAGTGAGAACTTTCTTTGAGCAGTAATCCCAATAAATCTGGGGGACTTTAACTTGGGTATTGTAGCGAAAATTTTCGGCGAACTTCTCGGCATTTTTTCCTTCGTTAATATAGTCAATTTCTTCAAACAGTTTGATCCCAAATTCTTCTACAATCAGAGTCAGGTCATGACCCAAATTTAGGGGCAAAATGGGAGAGAGCCAACGGGCTGCCCATCGCATCAGGTATAAATCGAGGGTGAGAATGGGGAGTAGGTTGGGCCGTTGAACTTTAATGGCCACTTCTTCCCCACTATGGAGTCTTCCTCTATAGACCTGGCCTAAACTGGCAGCAGCGACGGGATGGGGGGATATATCCAGGTACATTTGAGAGATCGAATATCCCAGTTCTCTCTCGATGATGTCAAAGGCGGTTGGGTTGGCAAAGGGAGGCAGGCGATCTTGAAGTTTAGTTAACTCTTCAAGAAAGTCTTTGCGAATCAGATCGGGACGGGTGGAGAGGGCTTGACCGACTTTGATATAGGTTGGCCCGAGGTGAGTGAGTAATTCCCGCAATTGGGTGGCGCGTTTGGGGCGATTTTGTTCGGTTTGGTTACTGAGTTGATCCCATTGGAGGGAGAAGATAAATCCTAAAAAAGCCCCGACTACAGTCACAATTCGATACAGACTTTGCCAAGGGCGGAATCTATAGTAGCTGGCGATCGCCTGGGGGTCGTATCTCCTGAGCTGCTCAAGTGGATGTTGCTTCACGCTCACTGATGCCTCTTGATAATCACAATTTTGACCATGCAAATTTTAGAGTTCTATCTACAATCGATAGAGTTTATTAAATGTCCACCATTGACCCATTGGAATTTGGGGATTTGGCAAAGACTCTTTACCCTTTCCTTGATTCTATGTTGGTCGGGTGGATGATATTTTTTATCTTTTTCTTAACTATAGTACAAAAAACTTCAAATTTTCTCAGGTTTCTGTAAAGGAATGTGAAGCCTTTGTCCTAGCTCTTACGGATGAATGATTACCCGTGGGTCGCGCGAGACAAGCTATTTTTGAGGCAATCCACGACTTGTGCTTGTTGCTGGGGGGTCAACTCAGGGAACATGGGCAAAGAGAGAACTTCTTGGCTCAGTTGCTCGGCGATCGCCAACTGCTGGGGCTGATAGCCTAAATCTTCATAAACCGGTTGCAGATGTAAAGGGAGAGGATAATAGACCGACGCAATCACCCCTTGCTCCCGGAGACCCAATTGAACTCGATCTCGATACTCTTGATCTGGCCCCTGTTGCCCCTTAATGCGAATAGTGTATTGATTCCAAACTGACTCTCCTCCCTCAATGTCTTGGGGTAGCACAATACCAGGAACCGAAGCCAAAAGCTGATCATAGCGAGCGGCAACTTCTCGCCGTTGCTGATTCCATTGGGCTAAATACTTGAGCTTAATGCTTAAGATAGCTGCTTGTAGAGCGTCTAAACGGGAATTAACCCCCGTCGCTTCATACAGATAACCCCTGCGTCGCCCATGATCGCGCAACAGACGAACTCGATCGCCGATCGCCCCATCCCCCGTGGTGAGTGCCCCCCCATCCCCACAGGCGGCTAGATTTTTCGTTGGGTAAAAACTAAAACAGCCCACATCTCCCCAACTGCCCACGGGAGAACCGGCCCAAGTCGCCCCCGCAGCTTGGGCACAATCTTCAATCACTTTTAAATTATGGGATTGAGCGATCGCCATTAACCGGGTCATATCCACCGGTCGGCCAAACAAATGTACCGGAATAATCGCCTTCGTCTTCTCAGTAATAGCTGCTTCTACCTGGGACAGATCCAGATTAAACGATTCCTCCTCCACATCCACAAACACCGGAGTTGCTCCTGCCATGGCGATTGTCTCGGCTGTGGCAATAAACGTAAATGGGGTGGTAATCACCTCATCCCCTGGGCCCACTTCCACCGCTCGCAGAGCCAAATATAAAGCATCCGTCCCCGAATTACAGGCCACACAGTGATTGACACCCACCGCTTGAGCCAACTGTTCTTCAAAAGACTCCACCACCGGGCCGCCAATGTAGCGACCCGAAGCCAAAAGTTTCAGTACCGCAGTTTCCACCTCCGAGGCGATCGCTTGGTATTGCTGGGTTAAATCAACAGGGGGAATGTTGTTCACTGGCTTACACCACAGTTTGTAATCTTTACTTTGAAATTGACTCAATTCTATGTCGGTCTATCCTACCAGCAAATCTCTAGGGAATAAGGACAAGCGATTGCCAAGTTCATAGGTAAAACAGTATCCTGCTTATGGAGTCTCTGCTTGAGCCAGGACATTTGTGATCTGGGATTGTGGATTGAACTGAGGAATTATGCCAACTTTGTGGAAATTTATTGGTGTGAGTGTGAGCGCTGCGTTCGCCGTGATAAATCCTAGCGTCAATGCTGTGGTTTTTGCGAGCGATCTGCTCTTAGAAACGAGCCAACCTGAACCATCATTTGAACCCCAGACCTCTCTGGAGAACCCAAAACCGGTCTCATCGCAACCTCCCCTAGAGGTAGAGGAAACATCTACAGAGTCCAATCCAACAGATTCTAATCTAGTAGATTGGGTAGGAGGAGAGGCTACCCCCTTAACCCTATCAGAACCTGGACAAGCTTTGGAGTTGGGCCCTTTAAAACCTTCAATCAGGGGGGAGAATGGAACCCATCCCTGGCGCGATCGCCAGACGGTGGAGAATTCTCAACCGGAGGAAACCCTAAACACCCTAGCAACTCAACATTCTCAACAGCTCTCAGCAGAAGATAGTGCTTGGGTGAGTCGTCTACAAGGGGCCTTAACGTCCGATCCGACTCAAAATCCACTCCCAGAAACCTTGGTGTCTCCCTATGTTGCCCAAAGTCCTTCGGATGAACTCGCTCCCCTATATCTCGATCCGAGTCCAAACCCTCTGTTATTTCCCACCGATCCCTCAGAAGTGGCGATTGAAGGGACTCAACCCTTAACCCTGAAACAGGCGATCGATTTAGCCCGGCGCAATAATATTGAGTTGCAACGCTCTAAACTCCAGTTAGAGCGATCGCAAGCCCAACTCAGGCAAGCCTTAGCCGCTAAGTTACCCACCCTGAACTTCCAATCGGATCTACAACGCTCCCAAAGTGCCAGTAGCGAAATTAGCGCCCGCAATGCGGATACCTCCTTGGGCGATCCCGATTCTCCCAGAAATGCTTTAACGGGGACGGTTGAACTGCGCTATGACCTGATCACATCCGGCTTACGCTCGGCCAACATTACAGCCGCAGAAAAGCAGGTTCAGATTAATGCCCTTCAGGTGGAAGTGATTGAGGAACAGATTCGCCTTGATGTAGCCGAGCAGTATTATCGGTTGCAAGCGGCAGCAGAACAATTACGTATTCGTCAACAAGCTCTGAGACAAGCCGAGCGCAGTTTACGGGATGCCCAGGCTTTAGAAGTAGCGGGTGTGGGAACTCGGTTCGCTGTGTTGCAAGCGCAAGTACAGGTAGCGAATGAACAGCAACGACTGACCGAGGCGATCGCCGATTTGAGAACCGCTCGCCGCACCCTCGCCCAAATCTTGAATCTGCCCCAAACCCTCGATGTATCCGCCGCCGACCCAGTAGAAATCGTCGGTCGTTGGCAACTGTCCCTCGACGACAGCGTTATTCTCGCCTACAAAAATCGGGCTGAACTCGAACAACGTTTAATCGAACGAGAACTCAATGAAGCCCAGCGTGATGCCCGGTTAGCCGGATTAAAGCCCCAAGTGAGCTTATTTGCCAATTACAACGCCCTCAAATTATGGTTCGATGACCCCTTGCTTTCCCAAGGCGCTGGGGATGGCTATACCCTAGGAGCGCAACTCAACTGGACGCTCTACGATGGGGGACGCATACGGGCCCAAGCTGATGTGGAAGAAACGGAAATTGAACTGGCTCAACAACAATTTGCGGATAACCGTAACCGCATTCGCTTAGAAGTTGAAGATGCCTATTTTCAACTCGTCTCTACGTTTGACAATATTCAAACCTCTATTGTGGGTCTAGCTCAAGCGGAAGAAGCTCTGCGACTAGCTCGACTGCGTTTTCAAGCCGGGGTTGGCACTCAGACGGATGTGATTAATTCGGAAACTGACCTCACCCAAGCCCAATTTAACCAAGTGCAAGCGATTTTAGGCTATAACGTGGCCGTTGCTCGTCTGCAACGAGCGATTAGTAATTTACCGGCTGCTCCCACACGATAGCAGCACGAGGGCTTGGTAGCCCCCCGTCTTTAGACAGAGACGGAGAAGCGGCGCGGCGACTTTAGTCGCCGTGATAAAGTAATTTTCGCCCTCTCAGAAAATGGCACGAGTAAATCAAGGTCACTATCGGGATGAAAGTCATCGCGTTGCACAACTCATTTAGACTACCTATATATCCGCAACCTCATTTTTAATTATCTTGACTGTCAAACCCACCGACTCCAACCGATTTTTACGCCTCATGCCGATTATTGTCGGCGTAATGGGGGGAACTCTATTGATGGTGAATCGGCTATTTACCCCAGAGTTAACCCCTTCCCAAGGCCGTTCTGATGTTTTAGGGGTGATGATTAGCGCCCTGTTAATTTTAACTGGGTTACTCTGGCAACAGATTCAACCTGTCCCCCCTGAGCGTGTTCAATTAATTGGAGAAGAAGGCTTTGAATTGTCTGATGAGCTACCCGATGTGGTCAAAACTGAGTTAGCTTGGGCTTCTCAATTATTGCTTACCAATACAGTGACGCGATCGCTGATTATTTATGATCGAGGTCATGTGATTTTGCGCCGAGGCATTTTAGGCCCAAAGTCCGAGGTTACCCCCGGCCCCATTGTGCAACGGGTTCTCGATCGAGGTAAACCGGTTTATTTAGTTAATCTCAATATTTATCCGGGCAAAATTGAATTTGATTATTTACCTGAGAACACTCAAGGGGTGATTTGTCAACCCTTGGGAGAACATGGGGTGATGATTTTAGGGGCAAATGCACCACGCAGTTATACCCAGCAAGATGAAGCTTGGATTGCCGGAATTGCGGATAAAATTGGCATTTCCTTAGAACAGGTGGAGTGGTAGCTTGACTGTTAATTGAATCAACTATATATCAGAATTCATCAATGTTTCTTTTATCTCTTCAGTCCCACCACTAGCGGCAACCATTTCATTAGAAATAATTAAACTCATACTGTTATGTATTGTTTAGAATCGAGTACCAATTTAGTACCTTAATCCTCTATAGGTTGCTACGGTTAATCCTAGCAAGAGGGCTGTCCATACCCATCCAGGAATATCTTCAAGGAGGAAAAAAAGCGCAGTTAAGGCCATACCCATTAACCCTAGAAGATAGGCTAGGGCAAAGGTGGCAATGGAAAAGATGACGATCGCAATGATTTCTAACATCTACACAACACTCCCATACTCTCTCTTATTGTAGCCAAAGGGAGCAATTTTGACTGATGATTAGGGTGCTTTGCCATAATGGGCGATCGCCTCCGGTTGATGCCAACTGCCTTCCTGTACCTTAAGCCACACCCAGAGTTGATCCCCATAGGAAAAATGCCACCATTCACGGGGATGACGCTTAAACCCGGCAAACTCCATAATCCGATCTAGAAGTTGACGGTGTTTATGATAACTCTGCTCCTGGGCAGTTTTCCCTTGGGCATAATGATCGGGGAAGGAACGGGGAGAAATTTCATCGATGGGCGATCCCATATCTAGTGCCGTTCCTGCCCGATCCACTAAAGTCACATCTACGGCTGCTCCCGTACTATGGGGGGGAGGAGTTGCCGGATCGGGGGAAGGAGCTGCCCAAAAATGATACACTTCTTCTAGAAGAGTTTGCCGTTGCTCCTCCGTCAGGGTTTCCGGATTGAGACCTTGAGTTTCGGCTAACTCGATGAAGCTATATTCGACCATAAACTCCTGAACGGCGATCGGTCGATAGGCATCAAAAATCTGGATTTTCCAGCCCGGATGATGGGTTTGCAGTTGCTTTTGAGCCATCAACAGGCGATCGCAAACCGTCTTCCGTAACCAATAGGGCGACTTATCCCCATAGGGAGCGCCCAACTTCTCATAAGGATGGGGCACAACCACCGCAAAAGAGTCCAAAGGAATGGGAACCAGAGGCTCCTGATGATCTTCAATTGGAATCTGTTGATAAGGTTTTAATCTCATAGGCCCAATGATCTTATCGCTCACGTTTTCTAATTCTGGAACTGGATCGTAACCTCCGGGATGAAACGGATTACACCTTAAAACCCGCGCTCCTGCCAATTGTAAACCCTGCATCACCCCAAACCGTTCCACCGCCGTCAACGCATACTGGGAACAGGACGGATAAAATCGGCAACTGGGGGGAAACAGGGGCGAAATTCCGCGCCGATAGGCTTGGATAGCCCGAATGAGTAGGACTTTGAGCAGTTGAGTTTCCCAGAGTTTCAGTTTGAGTCTCATGTTCAGCAAAAGATATATCTAAGGTTATACTCCTATCGAACCGGTCTTTGATACAATCAATCCGTTTAGTCATTCAATGAGGGAGAGAAACCCGTTATGACACTGTTGGGTAACCTGATCTGGTTGATTTTTGGTGGCTTAATCTCTGGATTGGGCTATATTATCGGTGGCATCGTCATGTGTATGACCATTATCGGTATTCCCTTTGGCATACAAACCATGAAAATTGGTTTTGCCACCTTTACCCCCTTTGGTAAAGAAGTTGAGGTTAGCCCCACTTCCTCTGGCGTGATTCCCATGATCTTGAATATCATTTGGGTGATCTTCTTCGGTTGGGAAATTGCCCTTTCTCACCTCCTCCACGGGGCAATCTTGTTTATTACCATTATCGGTATCCCCTTTGCCCAACAGCACTTTAAGTTAATTCCTTTGGCTCTGTTTCCCTTCGGACGGGAACTTCGTTAAGGGGAGCGCTTCTAAGAAAATACCGAAGCTAACTCTCTGGCTATCCCTAAGTGGACGGTTACAATTGTGGAACACCCTACTAGAGGTTTTGCTTGTTTCTTTTCCAAAATTGGATTATAACAGCTAACAGACAATCGATAAGTCCGAGTAATCACAGATTTATCTAGGAGATGGTTAGCTAAAGCAGCAAACGGAGATTTGACCCAATGAATGTAAGTTTCGTTCTTTTGACCTTTTCAACCCTAATGGCTGCCCTATTTAATCCTCTCGTGTCCGATCGCGTACTATCTGAGCAGTCGAAAATGTCTGTATTGGAGCAGCTCGATCGAGATCAAGTGCAGTGTAATGTGTTTGTGGTTGAAGGCGATCGCCTACAAAGGGTCTGTCAGATCCGTTAAGGATGATGACTGAGGGAGTTAATCAATTGAGTTAATCGCGGATATTCACTAACGGGTAATGCTGGAGAAATAGGTAAATATAGCAGATTGTGCAGCAGTGTTTGAGAGTTGGGTAAGGGTTGGCCTTCAGGAGTCGGAATGGGGATTAAGCTGGTATTGCCTTGGGTGGCATCAAAGCCAGAATTGCGTAGTTTGTCCATCCAGAGTTTAGGGGATGGGGTTTGAATGGGAACCACCCAAAAGGAGTGTTGAGCTGCATCCGATCCTGGCCAGGTGATAGAGCGATCAAGTTGAGTTAAGATGCTTTTTGCCCGGTTTATGCGCTCTTGATAGTTGGGACAAGTTTTGAGCCGGTGAGCGAGGACTTTTAAGAGCAGTTGAGGGGGTTTGTGTCTCAGTTGGGGGATGAGTTCTCCGGATCTAAATCCTCTGGCACTCGATCCGATCGCCCCATCCACATCTTTACCCAGACCTCGGATCAGTTGCACCAGAGCATGATACAGATAGGGGTTAGAGATGGCTTTGAGGGCGCAATATTTGATCAGGCGTTGTCTGTACCAGCGATCGCCCTTTACGGGATAGCGATCGCCAATTTCCCTCATTTTCCCTGCCAGAGTCTCATCACCCACGATCGCCACACCACCCCCCAAAGCCGTACAAGTCTTAATCGGGCCGAAACTAAATAAACTCACATCAGCCTGTTCATCCCCTAAATAATACGACCCAGCAAAGGCTTGGGCACAATCTTCCACCAAGGGGATCTGATGTTGGCGACAGAGGGCAATATAGGGCGCTAAAGGAATAATTGATCCAAACAGGTGGGCAATCACAAATAGACGGGTCTGAGGCGAAATGAGGCGGCGCAAATGGTCTAAATTCGGAGTTAAGGTATCAAGGTCTAAATCGACGGGTACGGGAACCAAGCCATGACATTGCACAATCTCCACCATGTGGCGTACATTCACCCCACTCATCAACACTTGAGTTCCTGGGGGAAACGCCAGTGCTTGCAGCAGTAAATCAAAAGCCGTTCTCACCGATAGAGTCACCTGAAGCGAACGGGAAGTGGGCCAATAAGAAGCGATCGCCCCTTCTAAGTCTAATTCTGACTCGGAACCTGCCACAAATCCACCGAGCAGATCCGGCCATTGCACATCCAAGGCTAAACGGGGATAGGTCTTCAATGGCCTGTTCCGATCAACCAATAGGTGGTCATCATCCCTTTTCCCTTCACCTGAATCTCACCCCGTTTTTCAAACAAATAGCGATGTTTAAGCTTTTTATAAGTGGCTTCCGTAACCTGAATTTTACCCGGAATACCCATAGATTCCATGCGAGAAGCCACATTCACCGCATCTCCCCATAAATCATAAATAAACTTGGCCATCCCAATCACCCCAGCCACCACCGGCCCCGTACTCATACCAATTCGCAATTGTAGGGGTTGACCATTGGGTTGTTGAAACTTGGGAATGGCTCGTTGCATATCCAAGGCCATTTGGGCGATCGCCTCTGCATGATCCGCACGGGGTTTAGGAATGCCACTGACCACCATATAAGAATCGCCGATCGTTTTAATCTTTTCTACCCCATGAACTTGGGCCAATTCGTCAAACTCAGAAAAAATCTCATTGAGCAAATTCACCAAGTCAGTTGCCGAAATTCCCGAAGACATGCGAGTGAAGCCCACAATATCAGCAAACAAAATCGTCACCTGATCGAAGCGATCGGCGATCAAATTTCTTTCTTCCTGTTTCAGCCGTTGGGCGATCGCCCCCGGTAGAACATTCAACAACAAATTTTCCGACTTCTCCTGCTCTGCTCTTAACGCTGCTTCTGCCTCCTTCCGCTTGGTAATATCCTCCACTGTTCCCTCACAGAACAACAAATTGCCTTGCTCATCCCGAACCGCCCTCGCATTCTCAGAAGTCCAAATAATGCTGCGATCCTGGCGATACACCTGAGAATCAAAATTAGACACCGCATTTTCCCGCTCAATCAGCCTCATAAACTCTTCCCGACGGCCCGGATCGACATACAAATTCGTCCCCACATTGTGCAACCGCTCCATCAACTCCTCTGGAGAACCATAACCGTACATGCGAGCCAAAGCCGGATTCGCGCTCAAATAGCGTCCATCGGGAGTCAGTTGAAAAATTCCTTCTGCGGCATTCTCAAAAATACTGCGATACTTTTCTTCTGCTGCTCGCATCGCATCCACCACCCGCTTACGCTCCGTAATATTGCGAGCCACCCAAATCACACAATTATCCGGCATCGGGGAAACACTCGCCGCAAACCAGACTTCATTTTCCCTCGTATCCTGAGACCAAAATCCTTGATTTTCATCCACCATGCCTGACGTAATCGAAACCGGTAAAGAATACTCTAAATTCATGGTTTGCCCCGTTTCCACCACCTGTTGAATTTGCTGGGCAAAAATTGCTGCTTGTTCCGGGGGAAAAATATCATATACCGTTTTTCCCATGCGATCGGCCGTCGGACTAAACAGCGTCTCCGAATTCGTCGAAACCACCCGAATAAAGCGACCTTCAGCATCAAACACCGTAATAATATCCGTCATCGCCGCAAACAGCGCCCGCAGTTCCGCCTCCGACACCCGCAGCGCCGCTTCCACCCGTTCCCGTTCCGCCACCTCCACCGTTAGCTGATCCACCGCCTGCTTTAACTCAACCGTTCTCTCCTCAACTCGCTGTTCCAACTCCTCATTCAGCCGCCAGAGTTGTTCCTCTGCCTCTTTACGCTCGGTAATATCCTCAACCGTCCCCTCGTAATAGAGTAATGTTCCCGCTTCATCCCGTACCGCTCGCCCATTCTCAGAAATCCAAGTTAACTGTCCATCGAGCCGACGAATCTGGGACTCAAACCCAACCACCGAATCATACTGTTGCAGTAAATGAATAAATTCTTGGCGTTGCCGAGGGTCAAGATAAAGCTGATCCTGAACATTAATTAAGGTATTTTTCAGCTCCTCTGGTGAAGCATACCCATAAATGCGAGCCAAAGCCGGATTTGCGCTCAAATAGCGCCCATCTGGAGTCATCTGAAAAATGCCCTCTACCGCATTCTCAAAAATCGTCCGATACTTATTTTCCGCTTCTCGTAGGGCTTCTTCCGCTTGTTTGCGCTCGGTGATATCAATTCCCACCGTAAAGGCAGCCTGGTTATTATCATACTTTTGGGCCACAATCAGGAAGATACGATGTTCTCCCTTAATTCGCATCGCCACTTCCCGGAACGCTTCCTGAGCATCACTGGCGAAAAAATCTTGTACAAACCCATCAAACCCATCACTACTGCCCAAAAATCCCAACGGTTTGCCCGCAAATTCTTCTGGAGGTAGATTAAATACTTCCGCTAAATGTCGATTGACTCCCAGGTAGCGTAGATCGTGACTAATCCAAGAAACTGTTCCCGGTACAGCCTCTAAAATCGCTTCTAGTTGCTCTTTGGCAGTACGCAAAGCATGGAGGGTTTGATAGCGTTCGGCAATTTCGGCCACAAACTGATCATTAGACTCTTTCAGGGCTGCCGTGCGAGCCTCGACCTCAGCTTTAAGTTCACCTTCTGTCTTTTCCCATCGTGTTTCCCAGTCTGCCTGAGTAGACCGCAGTTGATCTTGCAAGTTCACTACTTGCTGGCGCAGGCTAACTAATTCCTGTACCAATTCTTCTTTGCTTTTTTCATGGTCTCTCATCGGCTCTAATTTCGGACTGAGTCCGACATGAACAGGTACCTGTAAGGAACGGTGCATCATGTTGTTATGGTGGGTATGGTTGGAATCAGCATATCGGCTTGCTGCTTATCGCACCCTGTCACATCTGGTGTTTTAGCCACCTACCGAATGGCTAGATGGACAAACAAACTTACTTAGCAAGGGAGTACAGTTACATCCGCTCAGGTCGGGACTAAGATATCCTCTAATATTGAGCTATGATAATAGATTTTATGATGGCTTAGGGTCATAGATGTCTGAGTCCATTTAAGTTTTAGTCAAAGATAAAAGGGTGTTATTATCCTCTCTCCGAGGAGATTATCTAACCAACCGGATAATCTGTAAGCCGTCCTTACCGGTTTTGGAAAGCCAAGGATCGTGGTAGGATCGGCTTCCGATCGCCTAGCTGTTCTATTGTGTCTTTTCAGAGGACTCAACGCCAAGGGTTGATCTGCCAATTGTGCTTGTTTATTTTACGATTCAGGAGTGGATGATGAGCGATCGACTGATTCCCGTAATTGTTAATGGTGCGGCTGGGAAAATGGGCCGAGAGGTGGTTAAGGCGGTTTCCCAAGCTGAGGATATGAAGTTGATTGGGGGGGTGGATCTCAATCCGGATCATAATGGTAAGGATGTGGGGGAGGTAGCTGGGTGTGGCCCCTTGGAGGTTCCTATTCTAAATCAGTTGGAGTCGATGCTCGCTTATGCGACTCAGGAGAGTCAGTTGGGGGTGATGGTAGATTTTACCCATCCGGATTCGGTTTATGATAATGTTCGCAGTGCGATCGCTTACGGAATTCGTCCGGTAGTCGGGACAACAGGTCTGAGTCCCCAGCAGTTGCAAGAGTTGGCGGAGTTTGCCGATAAAGCGAGTACGGGATGTTTGGTGATTCCCAATTTCTCCATTGGTATGGTTCTCTTACAACAGGCGGCTATCCAAGCGTCGAAGTATTTCGATCATGTGGAAATTATAGAACTCCATCACGACCAGAAGGCGGATGCTCCCAGTGGAACGGCGATTAAAACGGCTCAATTGTTGGGTGAGTTGGGCAAGTCCTATAACCCTCCCAAGGTGAAGGAGAAGGAAAATTTAGCGGGAGCTAGGGGAGGTGCAGCCGATGAAGGGATTCGCATTCATAGCGTGCGCCTTCCGGGGTTAATTGCCCATCAGGAGGTCTTGTTTGGTTCTCCTGGAGAATTATATACTTTGCGCCATGATACCAGCGATCGCCTCTGCTATATGCCTGGCGTACTGTTAGCCATCCGCAAAGTCTTAGAACTAAAAACCCTGGTTTATGGTCTAGAAAAAATCCTTTAGTGGGGAATGGATGGGGAATAGGGAATAGGGAATGGGGAATAGGGAATAGGGAATGGGGAATAGATGGGGAATAGGCAATAGGGAATGGGGAATAGGCAATAGGCAATAGGCAATAGGCAATAGGCAATAGGCAATAGGCAATTACCCATTACCCATTACCCGTAAGTGATGGCTTCAAGCACCGCCGCCACCACCGCCTCCTCCTCCATCTCCAGCGCCGCCACTGTCACTGCCTCCTCCAAAGCTGCCGCCTCCTCGAAAGCCGTCGCTAGAGCTATCATGACCATGACCTCTACGTTTTCTAGTGTTTCGTTTGGCTTCAGAGTAAGCCAAACTGAGCCAGATGCTCAAGTGTTGACTGATGTTATAGCGCTACGCGCTTAGATTTAACATAAAAGGTTACGGCCGGAAAGCCCTTACCAACCTCAAGTTGTTTTAACTTGAATGCGTAGCGCTATAGCAATCGGGTTTATAGAGGCTCTGTAGAGAGCAAGCCAGAGAAACAGTATACTGTAATACAAAAATCAACGGTTTTTCCTACGGAGACTTGATAAAAACTAAGTAAACCGAGGTAGAAATATGTGGATTGGGTAAAGATTAAAGAATTGATAAAGACAAATAAAGAAGGCGTAAATTAGAATCTCAACAAGTGTAGGTAAAGGGTAGAGCCATAAAAGGGCCCGCTAAACAACCAAAAACTTGCTCACACATGATTGATGTCGGGAGAGAAACGGAGATGGTGTGCAATGAAGGACATAGAGAATTGAAACCCAGCGATCGCCAATCCTGGGAAATGAAAGGGATTTTTGCCATTTCTCCCCAGAAAAAAAGTGCATTGATCCTTTGTAATGATTATTATGCCGAGTTTTTAGGGCCAGGGGCGGCGATTACATCCCACGAACAAGGCCGACAATTAGTGTTTATTGGTTCCCCAGAATTGTTGCCGATTACCAATCGTCAAGACTACCACCAAGCCTATAGTATGCGCCTGCAATGGATGCGCTGGTTACATAAACTCACTCGGTTTTCTCCTAACCCTTTCTGTCGGACGGAAAAACTGCTATCGAGTCTAGAAGCCTTCTTTGGCCAGGAAACGGTGGAAGGACTGAATCCTCACGTGCTGGCCCAACTGATTGGCGTATTACCGCAAACGGTGACTCAAGTTCGGAACAGCCGTTATTTTACGTCAGCAACTTACCTCAAAGGGGTATCCTATTGGCAACCGATCAATTTTCATCGTGCCCTAGAAATCCATACCCTCAAACCTCCATCTAAGAAAGAACTTTCAATTCAAAATTAATTTTGAATTTTGAATTTTTAATCATTTAAGATAGGATAGGAAAGTTCGCAAAACCTCACATTGGATGGGTAATGTCTAGTTCTGTCCCTGAAGAAGTTAGTTATCCCCGAAGACAACGACAGTTGCAAAGTGTCATTCTTAAACTGGGGTTACCGGAAACCTCCCCGGTGGAATGGTGTTTACTTGATAAAGCGCTGACCCATCCGAGTATGTCATCGACAGAAAACTATGAGCAATTAGAGTTTATTGGTGATGCCGTGGTTCGGATTGCTGCTTCAGAATTGTTGATGGAATTGTATCCGGATGCGTCGGTGGGAGAGTTTTCGGCTATTCGGAAAATTCTGGTGAGCGATCGCACTTTAGCCCAATTAGCAGACAGTTATAATTTAGAGCAAGATTTGCTGATGGATCGGGGAACGGCCAGTGATAAACTCGGCCGCGCGTCCCGTCTAGCAGATGCCTTTGAAGCGGTTTTAGGGGCACTGTACTTGAGCACCCATACCCTAGAGTTGATCCGACCTTGGCTCGATAGCCATTTTACCACCCTGTCTACGGAGATTCGTAAAGATCCAGCGCGGCGAGATTATAAATCAGCTCTGCAAGAATGGACTCAAGCGGTTCATAAGGTTTTGCCGGAATATAAACTGATTACGGTAGAATCGCAAAAACATACCGCAGAACCCTTTACGGCTCAGGTTTGGGTACAGGGAGAACTTTATGGTAAAGGAAAAGGGCGATCGCGCAAAGCCGCCGAACAAGCAGCCGCTAAAGATGCCTTATCAAAAATAAAGCTTACTGAAGAGGGGTGAAACAAGGATAGCGTGGATAAACCATTTAAGATTGCCATTTTAGGTGCGGGTCGATGGGGAACTCATTTAATCCGTAATTTCCTGGAGAATCCCCAGACGGAAGTCGTGGCGGTGGTAGACCCGAACCCCGATCGACTAGAGGCGATGAAAACTCGGTATCAGTTGCCAGACTCGGTGCAGTTAACTGAAGATTGGCAGGGAGTTTTAGGGGGGGAAGAGGTGGAATTAGCGGCGATCGCCACCCCCGCCTCCACCCACTATGAGATCATTAACTACGCCCTCCGTCAGAATTGTCACGTATTAGCCGAAAAACCCCTCACCCTCGATGCCGAAGAATGTCTAGAGCTGTGTCGTCTAGCAGAACAACAACAGTGCCAGCTCATGGTCGATCATACCTATCTGTTCCATCCCGTAGTGCAACGAGGTAAAGAAATCCTCTCTTCTGGAGCAGTGGGAGAGCTACGCTATGGATATGCCACCCGCACCCATTTAGGCCCGGTGCGCCAAGATGTCAACGCACTTTGGGACTTAGCTATTCATGACCTGGCCATCTTTAATCACTGGTTAGGGGAAACCCCCGTAGAAGTCGAAGCGATCGGCGATACCTGGTTACAACCGGGTTTACCCGATGTGGTTTGGGTCAAACTCATCTATCCGAGCGGCTTTAAGGCGACCCTCCACCTCTGTTGGCTCAACCCCGATAAACAAAGACGTTTAGCCGTTGTCGGGTCTCAAGGAACCCTGATTTTTGATGAACTCAGCTCCGATCCTCTGGTGGTGCAACAGGGACACTTTGAGGTTGAAGACGGAAACTTTACCCCCGTGGGGGTGAACCGGGAAGTTATCGCCACACCGCCAGGAGAACCCTTAAAAGCCGTCTGCGATCGCTTCATCGAGTCTGTAGAACAGAGCCAACCCTATTCTCAGTCTTCTGGATGGGTAGGAGCCGACTTAGTTCGCACCCTGCAACAGATTCAATCAAAAATTAAAAATGTGGGTAATGGGGAATTATTCTCATGACTTGAAATTATCGAGACCTATCCGCTAGAAGAGATTAATATAGCATTGGATCGAGTGCGATCGAATCAGGTGCGATATCGAGCGGTACTCATCATGGATTAAACTTGAACAGTCTAGATCCTTTCTTGCTGTTCCTCTGTACCTCCGAACTCATTGCTCAGGGTTCTCACTATGTCTCAGACCGCAACTAATCAAATTAATCGGGAAACCAATGTCGAGTTAGATGTTGAGCTTCGCAAAGTCTTTAAGGTGTTTGGCTCAGAAACGGCTGTCCGAGGCGTAAACTTGAACATTCACCGAGGTGAATTTTTTAGCATCCTTGGGCCCTCTGGGTGTGGAAAAACGACGACGTTAAGACTGATTGCTGGCTTTGAAGTCCCCTCGGCTGGGGAATTGTTGCTTCAAGGGCAGTCGGTGAATCATGTGCCCCCTTACCGTCGCCCGGTGAATACGGTCTTCCAAAGTTATGCCCTGTTTGGACATATGAATGTTTGGGAGAACATTGCCTTTGGACTGCGGTTAAAAAAGCTGACGAAAGCCCAAATTGAAGACCGGGTGAAAGAGGCCTTACGCCTGGTCAAAATGGAGGCATTTGCCCATCGCTTGCCCAAGCAAATGTCAGGGGGACAACAACAACGGGTGGCTCTAGCCAGAGCATTGGTGAACCGACCGGCGGTGTTGTTATTAGATGAACCCTTGGGGGCGTTAGATCTGAAATTACGCAAAGAGATGCAGGTGGAATTGTCTAATTTGCATCAGGAGTTAGGGCTAACGTTTGTGATGGTCACCCACGATCAAGAAGAGGCCCTTTCCCTTTCCGATCGCATTGCGATCATGCGTGATGGCAAAATTGAACAAATTGGCTCTCCCAGTGAAATTTATAATCGCCCGGCGACTCCGTTTGTGGCTGATTTTATTGGGGATACCAATTTGTTTAAGGGTCGCAGCGCTGCCCTAGATTCGGGAGCGGTTGAGGTACAAACGGATAAGGGCTTGAAGATTTGGGCCGCTTCTGACCTCAATGGTAGCACCGGAGGGGGCGATCGCCTGGTAGTCAGTGTGCGACCCGAAAAAATTCATCTCAGTTTGACTCCTCCAGAAACAGACCATAACTGTTTTGAAGGCCGGATTAAGCATACGATGTTTATGGGAACCCATATTCAATGTGTGGTGGAATTGGTTTCTGGAGACCAAATTACCGTATCCCAACCGGTTCGCGAAGGGAGTTCCTATGCTCAAGCCCTATCTAATCCGGAAACTGCCTTCTATGTCCATTGGCAGCCGACCGATTGTTTGGCTCTGCATGAATAAAACGATCTCAATTTTAGAAGTTATATCGCATTTTTAAATGAGTTATCAACGGTTGCCCTCATCCCCCAACCCCCTTCTCCCACAGGAGAAGGGGGAAAAGTCCCTCTCCCAGTGGGAGAGAGGGATTTAGGGAGAGGGGATATGAGCCGAAACGTTGCCCTCATCCCCCAACCCCCTTCTCCCACAGGAGAAGGGGGAAAAGTCCCTC
>NZ_JAQOSO010000092.1:0-30707 GCF_030068505.1 Roseofilum capinflatum BLCC-M114 | reverse complement strand
TCCCAGTGGGAGAGGGATTTAGGGAGAGGGGATCTCACTAGAAAATACTATAGAGAGGTTGAGTTCATCAAAATCTCTGGATCACTAAAGTAAGGGTTGCCCATGCGTCAACAGGATAAGCCGGATCATCTTTCATCTTCTCGCCCAATCAACCGTCGCCGCTTCTTGCAGGGGACAACTGCTGCTTTAGCGGGTTTCGGGTTATCCTCTTGTGGTTGGACATTGGCCGATGTGCAAACTCGCGGCGCGGAAAGAGGCGATAGTAATAGACTGTATATTTATACCTGGGCTGGCTATACCGATGAGGACTTGCTGGCCCAGTTTGAACAACAAACGGGGATTCAGGTGATCGCCGATGTGTTTGATTCTAATGAGGCGATGCTGGCTAAGGTTTTAGCCGGTGGTGGCGGGGCGTATAGTATCATTTATCCCTCGGATTATATGGTGCTGAAAATGGTGGAGGATGGGTTATTAACTCCCCTGGATCTCGGTCGCATTGAAGGTTTAAATCAGCTTTTTGATAATTATCAAAATCCGCCCTACGATCCTGGAAATGCCCATAGTATTCCCATTAGTTGGGGAACCACGGGGTTAATTTATAATCGCCAAGCTTTAGGTGGAGAGCCGGAAAATTGGGAGTATTTGTGGCAAAATCAATCCCAACTCAGTCGCCAAGTAACGCTGCTCAATGATGTGCGGGAGGTGATGGGGGCGACTCTGAAACATTTGGGCTATTCTCTGAATTCGGAAGATCCCCAGGAAATTGAAGAAGCTTATGAAGCGCTGGTAGACCTGAAACCGGCGATCGCCTCCTTTACCTCTGATGCTTGGCGACCCCAGATTTTGACTGGCGATCTGAAAATTGCTATGGGCTATTCCGTGGATGCTAGTGAAATTATGGGAGAGGATGAAAACTTAGGCTATGTGATCCCTGAAAATGGCTCTTCGTTGTGGACCGATACCCTGGTGATTCCCAAAACTGCCCCCAATCCAGATGGGGCCTATGCTTGGATTAATTTTATGTTGCAACCAGCCGTGGCGGCCGAAATTACCAAGCGCCTCAGTTTTGCCACAGCGAACCGAGTCGCCTATGAACAATTGCCGGAGGAACTCCAACAAGATACGACCCTGTTTCCGCCTCCAAAGGTTTTGGCAAACTGTGAAAGTGTTTCACCGGTGAAAGACGATATTGCCCAACTCTATGACCGCTATTGGACTCAATTAACCAGTAGTTAAAGCAAAAGATACCCTATTCCCTATTCCCCATTCCCTATTCCCTATTCCCCATTCCCCATTCCCCATTCCCCATTACCGCGCCAAGCGCTTTATGTCTTCAACTGTTCCTTCTGAATCCAACTCCACTGAAATGCCGACTCCTAAACGCCGTTGGTCAACTTTGATTGGCCCCAGTGTCCTCCTAGGGCCTGCTGGTTTGTGGCTCTTGATGCTCTTAGTGCTACCGACTCTGGTGATTTTTGAGTTAAGTTTAGTGCCCAACATTCGACCGGGGGATGTGGTGAATCCTTCGGGATTGGAGAATTATTTGCGGGTGTTTGAACCGGTTTATCTGCAAGTGATTGGGCGATCGCTTTTTTTCGCGATCGGAACAACCATAATTTGTCTACTTTTGGGTTTCCCCGTTGCTTACTGGATCGCCCTCAACGCCCCCAAACGCTGGCAAAATTTAATCCTCTTGGGCTTTGTGCTTCCCCTCTGGACTTCTTCCCTGTTGCGCTCCTACGCCTGGATTACCATCCTGCGACGGACAGGAGTATTCAATAGCATCATTACCAGTATCGGCCTGCCCCCCTTAAATCTTCTCAATGAATGGCCAGCCGTTCTCATTGGCATGAGTTACAGCTTTTTGCCCTATATGGTGTTAATTCTCTATGCGGCACTGGAAAAGCTGGATAAACGGTTATTAGAAGCTTCTGCCGATTTAGGCGCAACCCCCCTACAAGGATTCTGGAAAATTACCGTCCCCCAAACCTTCCAAGGCATTGCCGCCGGGAGTTTATTGGTTTTTATTAGTAGTTTGGGCGATTTCGTCAATCCAGAACTGCTTGGAGGCGCATCGAGTATGACGGCTGCTCGTTTGATTTATAACCAGTTTCTGGGCGCGACTCAGAACTGGGGATTTGGCTCCGCGCTCAGTATGGTGGTGATTTTAGCGGTGAGTTTGGCGATCGCCCTCCTGATCAAATACGGTGACCCCACACCCCAAGCCTAAAGCAGGAAGTTTTCATTCTCACCCGAAAAATGCCAAGGTGGGGGAGTGGGAGCGTCTCGCTCCCTAGCCCCAAAATTTAGGGTAGTTTTTCCAGATTTGATATGAATTCTTGAATTAATGTAAAGCACTCCGGATCGAAAAAACGGACTGAGAAGAAATACTGATGTTAGTATTCTGAGTGCAAAACAGATGAAAATTCAAGATATTACTGACTCTACAACCTTATCTCCCGATGAAATTAAAGGAGATGCTGAGTTAGTTAAAGAAATCCAGGAAATTTTGGTCTATCGTTTCTTCCTCTTAGAGCCTCCTGTGGATGGAAAGTTCGGGCCCCTAAGTAGGGCAGCATTTCAGGAATTTCAAAAAATTACGGATTGCTCTAATGTGGGCACACTAGACTTTCAAACCGCCCAGGCCCTGCTTCATACCCCTCGCAAGCAATTAGTGCAACTGCACCTGAGTGATGATATTCCTAGCCGCATTGTGGCCTATATGCTGCAAGAAGGTTACCATATATCCTTGGGCAAAGAGCGCTACAACATTGTTTATGTCGAGGGCATGAACACCGATGGAACGCTTAATGATGATGCTCCCGATCGATTCAACGATTTGCGATGTCTAATTGAGATCGTCGATGGTTGTCCACGTTTTGCAGGGAAGTGGGTGGGAACTTGCGAACCCGGTCGGCATTATACAACATTAATTAACGGCAAAACTCGCTTTGGACAAATTGGGGCAGCTCGTATTAAGTTTGGTCAATACCGAGCTTGGAAAGTTGGCAAACATAGTGGTTACGAGGCATTAGTAAATCGTTGGCCTATTCCTGTTTACCGTGATGTCAATGAAGACATGCTCCGCACAGGCGATCCATTAGAAACAACTACAGGCATTAATCAACATCATGCCCATGGGAAGACGGGCAGTATCGGTCCGCACAGTGCAGGTTGTCTTGTGGGTCGAACTGTAGAAGGCCATCGAGAGTTTATGAAGTTGATCAAGTCTGATGATCGTTATCAAGCATCGCATAGCTATCGATTTATGACAACGATTATTCCTGGTGATGAACTCTTAGAGACTCCTATTCATCCCTATGGTCATGAGGATGATTTATCACAGATTACATGGATTGATATCTTTCAAGATTCACAAGACAAACTGGTGATAGTCGGCATGAATGAAGGAACAGCCATTCGCAAGTGGATGCCCAAAGATAAAGCAGAGTTCCTGGAAATTTTGCAGAGCTGTTATCAGGCTAATACGGTGTTGATTGCATCGGCTGATAAACCCATTCCTGAACTTTAAGAACAATTCAGTCACAAAAACAGGCCTAAAACGCATAAAACTAGGAGATCTAAACAATGGAAATTACAGGATTTGAGATCTTTCGTGATGCTGAGGGACACCCCTTGGTTTATGGAATGAATGGAGAGAGCGCAATTCGAGCATGGACTCCCACAACCAAACAGGAACTGATTGATATTCTCCGCAGGGCAACCCATGCACTGGATGTTCCGGCGATAATGCTCCGCATCGCTGACGCGATCGCCCCTCCCGACCAACCCCTTCCTATACCCTTGCCCCCAAGCCCTTTTGAGGTGGAGATTCGAGAAGCTGATGACAAATGGTATGCCACCCTTGATGGCGGGAGTCAGTTCAAAGTAGGCACAGATGTTTCCTACCTCAACAGAAGAGGTCTGATGCTTGTGGGGGATAAAAGTGCCGGAGTCTATAATCCCTCTGACTATGACGATCTCTTTGGCTTCTGGGCTTATTTTATTGCCCCAACAGCCGAATGCGAAAGTCAGGGATCTTTTAACTGCCTCAATTCCTATGACCGCGCCAAATTTACCTTTGGTTTTCTGCAATATGCTGCCCATGTTTGCCAAGGAGATTTTGTCAAATATTTCTGTCAGTTATTGCAAACGGATGAAGCTCAAGCATACTTCCCAGACTTGAGAACCGATGGTCAGCATATCTATCAAATGGGTAATCCTGACCGTCGCTTAACCTCGAATGATGGTTCAGATAATAAGGATCTCATGGCTTACCTGAACCAAACTGACACCACTGTAGATCGTCGCGAGGTAATGAACGCGGCTAAATTTGTTCACTGGGTGAGCCATTCCGAGGTTCATAGAGCCATTATGGTTGAGTGTGGCGTGACCCATTTTAAGGCTAAGATGAAAACCCTAGCTCGCCAGCATGGACTGGATCAAGCGCCAGATTATGTTTGTTGCGTTGTGGCCGATATTCGACATCAGGGACGAGCCAAAATTCGCACGATCAACCGTGCCTTGAGTAGAGGGAATACTTGGGAGGAGAAATATCGCTCTGTCGTTGAACTTACCTCACGCTATGCAGAGCGAGTAGCAACTCTCAAAGCCCAAATTGCCAAATACAGGGAGCGCGGCATTTTTGGAACCCGAAAATATAGTCGCGCACTGGGTGACTTTGTATAGGGCTTTGCGCGGTAATTGGGTAGGAAAATCATTTTTTACCTATCCTTGGCGGTTGAGTTCTGCTAAAAGCCACTCTTCCACGGGTTGTCCGTCTTTGCGTTCAATTTGAATGGCGATCGCATAAACCTCATCCGATCCTGGAGGAGCTGGAATTTGTACAAACTCTATTGTATAGTCATTGGGGTCTTGGTTATGTTCCTTGAGCCAATCATTGACTTTCATTTGGGCAAAAAACGATTGCCCACTCTGGAACATACGAGTGATTTGCATTTGCAAGGTATAGGGATTAAAACGGGGCATTGGCTTGGAGAGGGGTCGTTAAGTTGACTGGGATTGACTAAGATAAGATATCTCTAAGATTATCACATCCCCATCAGCCTTAAAGGGGCCGTGAACTTCTCCAGGGGGACGACTGGCATAATATCCGGGTTCAAGCCACAGATCAAAGGCGCGATCGTATAATCGACCGGAAATGACAAAAAGTTCTTCTGGATAATTATGGCTTTTCGCGCCAAATGGCTCGGTTGAATATCCATCCAGAAACCGAGTTAGTCGTGTATAATCTCCGGTTTCTGGATCTTCAGCAATCGTCATTTGTAAGAGTTTGCCCTGCGATCCTTCAATAATTTCCCATTGGCGATCGTAGGTAGAAGAGAGAGTATTCCAATAGGTACAAGTAGATTTCATCGCTGATTTTAACTTTATTGTGATTGTTGTAGAATCAGAGGTAAGTTATCTTTTGCGCCGCCAATAATAATGACCTTAAAACTGATTATACCGATCAGAAGAGATATAGCTCTAACTTGACTCTGGCGATGTTTAGGAATAGCATCAATGGAGGTACTACTTAAGGCGATCGCCAATGTTAACAATGAAGTGAGGAGGTAGGAGACAAACATGATCGCTGAGGAGATTCAGTACATTTATAGAGTAGCCCAAGGTG
Source organism: Roseofilum capinflatum BLCC-M114 (assembly GCF_030068505.1). Classification (NCBI taxonomy): domain Bacteria; kingdom Bacillati; phylum Cyanobacteriota; class Cyanophyceae; order Desertifilales; family Desertifilaceae; genus Roseofilum; species Roseofilum capinflatum. The sequence goes on along the minus strand of NZ_JAQOSO010000092.1, from coordinate 25,075 downwards.
TCTGCCGTCTAGGGGAAAGGTAAAGAAAACTTCACTATCTGTTATCTTGTGAAAAGAACGCCTACGTTCTCTTAAACTGGTCTTAAAATAATTATCATGACGTTTCCCTTACCTAACTTATTAGTGCCTGAAAGGGCTGTTTCAGTAAGTGAATTCACTCAGTATTTACAAAATCGCTTAGAAGGAGATGAATACCTTCAGCAAATTTGGATTACGGGTGAAGTCTCCAGTGCCAGTCAATATAGCAGTGGATTGTTTTTTACACTACAAGATCCAGAGGTCAAAGCAAGCCTCAATTGTGTGGTCTGGAACTATGCCCTGTCTCGACTGATGACTGAACCGACTGCGGGCGCTCAAGTTGTGGTGTTGGGAACCCTGCGGATCTATCCCCCTAGAGGCCAATATCAATTAATGGTCAATCAGGTGCTTCCGGGGGGAGAGGGCTTACAAGCGCTGCGCTATCGCCAATTACGCGATCGCCTAGCAGAGGAAGGCTATTTTGATCGCGATCGCAAACAAACTATTCCTTCTCATCCCCAAATTGTGGCCGTGATCACCTCACCTCAAGCCGCCGCTTGGGGAGATATTCAGCGTACCCTCAAGCGCCGCTATCCAGGCTTGCATGTCCTTTTTTGCCCCGCCCTAGTACAAGGCAAACAATCCCCAAACTCCATTGTTAATGCCATTCAACGGGTACAAACCGATGGTCGAGCGCAAGTGATTATTTTAGCGAGAGGGGGAGGAGCCACGGAAGATTTAGCGGCGTTTAATGATGAACGAGTGGTCAAGGCGATCGCCGATTGCCCCATTCCCATTATTTCTGGTATCGGTCATCAGCGCGACGAATCTCTCGCCGATTTAGCTGCCGATTTGCACGTCCACACCCCGACTGCTGCTGCCGATCGCGCCATTCCCCAACTCACTACCCTCCTAAGCGAACATCAAGATCGTACACTTTCCTTAATTAAGGTCGCTCAAACTTACTTCGACCAACATCAACATCGACTCAACCTCCTGCGTAACCGTCTGCATCGTCTACAACCCGATCAACAAATTGCACGGGAACAACAAACCCTAGACTGGGAACGTCGTCAACTCATTCAACTGAGCCTGGGAGCGCTGCAACAACAAAGCCAAAAATGTGATTATTTGCGCCAAAAACTGGCAACCCTTGACCCTCATAATGTCTTAAAACGGGGATATGCTCTAGTTCGCAACCAAAACGGCGAAATTATTCGCTCTATAGATTGTCTAGAATTGGAAGAAGAATTATCGATTGAATTTGGTCAAGGTAAAGTCAAGGTCAAAATTATTGAATCGTCCCTTGAAGATTGACCCATTCTTTCACGTCCTGTTTTACCCATCTGTGAATTATGCCAAACCTTTATTGATCGGGATTGACCGGTTGCAGAGGGCAAGAAGAATGTATTCCCTATTACTTACTTAAAACAACTGAGCGTCTTAAGCTATTTATATGGGTGACAGCCGATAGGGGTCGATCGAGAACTGTCAACATCTAACGATCCCCCTGTCCCACCGTACACTCATCTCACCTCTTCAGGTTTATTATGCCTAAATCCTCCAAAAGTAACTCCACACCTCAATCGGACTGGAATTATGAAGAAACCGTTGCCCAAGTTGAAACCATTATCAGCCAAATGGAAGCTGGAGATATGGACTTGGCTGAAGTCTTCGATCAATTTACTCTTGCCGTAGAATATCTTAAACAATGCGAAAGCTTTCTGGCTCAAAAGCGATCGCAAATGGATCTTCTGATTGAAACCTTAAGCGAAGATCCCGAATTCTAAGCCCTGCACTTGCGAATCTGTTGCTCTCGGATCAACCGCAAGTTAATATTCAAAGCCTGTTTGTAATCTTCCGTCGCCCCTTGATAATCCCCCAGTTTTGTTAAATAATCGCCGCGATTGTAATAAGCTTCCATAAACTGAGGATTAAGTTCTAGGGCGCGATTGAAATCTGCTAGGGCAGCAAACACCTGATTTTGTGCCACATAAACTAACCCTCGGTTATTATAGCTTTCCGCTAACTCCGGATTGAACTCAATGGCGCGGTTAAAGTCTTCTAGTGCCTCTGAATATTGTTCCAATTGCCAATACACTGCGCCTCGACTCAGATATCCTTTGACTGATTGGGGATCTAAGGCGATCGCCCGGTCAAAATCGGCTAACGCTTGATGCCACTGTTTCAGTTTGCGATAAGCATTGCCTCGATTGTAATAGCTTCTCACATACTGGGGATTGAGCAGAATTGCCCGATCAAAATCGGCGATCGCCTCCCGATAATCGCCTAAGTTATAGCGACTTAAGCCCCGGTTATTGTATCCTTTAGCATAATTAGGAACTAACTGGAGAACCCGATCGAAGCATTCAAAGGCACTTTGGAGATCGCCCATCCGAGCAACAACCACACCATGATTGAGTAACTCTTTAGCTTGCATCACGTTAGATCCGGTATTCATAGGGTTTAAGGCATAATACTGGGCAAGAATAGAACCAACCGCAAGAGTCTAGAGTTTTATTCTATTCCTACTCAGATCTCGAATGCGGAATTCACTGATAGCGTTTCACGTTATTAATGGGTAATGGGTAATCGGAAAACCGTTTTTTCCCTGTAAGTAATGGCGAGAAGAGGTGAAAAGACTACGTGAATCTACAGCTACCATAGCCCATTTTGCCCAATCTTGCATCTGTAGACCGTGCGATCGCCGATCTTTATGATCTGTCGCGATCCGTGATAGTAATACTCATTACTTATTACTCAGGACTTATTACTTAATTTAGGCAATGGAACCGCGCTTACGGGCTTCCTTATAAGATGTACCAATATTTTTTAAACCGGCTTTAATCATCTGTTGCTCCAACAAGACAAAAAATCGGTGGCGATCGCCTCCCCGCACTACGGCTTGATTATGAGCTTCCGCTAAAGCTACCGGATAACCGTAACCCTTAGCCACTTGAGCCAGGGTTAAACTTAAGGCTTGCTCCAATAATTGGGCATCTTCCACCACCCATTGGGGAAACTCCACACGGGCAATCTCTTTGCCCACATGGAGATAACAAAAATATACTACCTGTTCTCGATACTGCTCTAAAATTCGGGCCGAAGACCGCCACAAACCACTGCGCTGTCCGGGTTGCAGCAAACTCCCCCACACAGAACTATCTCGCAGGGGATGTAACACTTGACAGGGAGCCTTATCCGTCTGTCCACCGCAGTGACTGGCACAATTGGGTTCGGGATAAGGACAATGGGCAAGACGGAGAAAGTTGAGCGCCTCTCCACTGCGGGATGAACTGAGATAACCCACTAGGGGAATACGATGGTGTTGGAGGGTTTCCCAAGCTTCTAGAATGGGGGGTAAAAGGCGATCGCGGGCCCCACCAGGCAAGGGTTCTAAATGCCAATAAATCAGAGAACCGTCCACCATCGCCAGTTTGGGCAATTGCTCCAGCTCCTCAGAAGCGACTCTCACGCCTAATTCTGCCAATACCACTGCCTCCGATACTGTCCGTCGATAGGCCATCCATTCATCCGTGCGAATTCCCCATTGACGAGACACATAGAGATCTTCTTGGCGGTAAAAGGCTTCGGGGAGACTGTCGAGAATGGGGGCAAGATTTTGGCCATAGTGTAAAACCACCCGTCCTGTATTAATCAGATAGCAATAGGCAATTTCATGGTGGGAGGGAGCCATCTGGGAACCGTCCGTAGAGATGACGGTATGGACTGGAGGGGCAGTTTGAATATCTACCACCGTATCTAAGGGTTCCATGGGAAAGGCGGCATTAAAGCCAAAATGACTCGACCATTGCTCATAGGCAGAGATTAACTCATTGAGGCGATCGCCCGCTTGGGCTAAGGTTTCTCTAGCGCGGTTGAGGCGTTTCTGGGTGGCAGTGGCTTCGTCTTGCAGATGTTGGCTGATGCCTTCCATCTGACGGGCAAGTTTATTAAAATCAAGCATAATGCAGCTTTTTGCTGTTCTAGCTATCGTTAAAAACAGTTTTCAGTCATCCGTAGAATCATCGTCCTGATTCTGTTGATTGAGCAGGATATCGAGGATGCGGCGATTCTCCGTTTGCAACCCGCGAATCTCTTCTTGTCGTTGATCCATTCTTTGAAAGAGTTGCTGCCGCTCCTCCCTAGCTTCTGCTGCGGCATTGGCTAGAGCTTGAATGATACGACTATTGCTTTCGAGAATGCGATCGTGTTGATCGAGATCCTCCCTAGCTTTCGCTGAGGCATTAGCTAAAGCTTCAATTGCACGAGAATTACTTTCGAGAATGCGATCGTGATTCTTAGTGATTTCAAATAACTGTTGCCGCTCTTCCCTGGCTTCTGCTGAAGCCTGGGTTAAAGCTTCGATCATACGATTGTTACTTTCGATCAGATTGGCTAAACGGTCTAACCGCTCATCATCCCAGCGTTCTGTACTCATTGATGTATCTCCTTGCCTGTCCTACTTTTAGCTTAAACTAGAAGTCTTGAAAACTCGGTTTTTAACTACCCATGATTGGCCATTGGTTTAAGGGTTGGCTAAAGGTGTCTAAGGATAGGGAATGAATGCGAGGATGGCTGTCGGCGGCTTGTTTTTCGGCTGCTGTATTGTAACCCCAGGTGGCGAGGAAGAGTTCTACGGAGGTTAATTGGGGATGTTGAGCCACAGAGAGGAGGGTTTTCCAGCGATCTTCGATGAACCAAATTCGTTTTTCTGAGGGGTTGAAGGTGAGGAGGGTTTCGGTTTTGGGACGTTTGCTGCTTTTGCCGATGATACGATCGCCCGGAAAATCAATATTTTCCATTTGTAGCAGTTCCTGGGCAAACCGAGCTTCTTTAGTCGTGATGATCGCCAGTTCCAGATTGGGGTTAGCCAGGAGCGATCGCAGTTGCGGTGTAATTCCCGGATAAAATTGATGCAAGGCTAACCAGTCTGAACGGCTCGTTTGGATTTGGCGATCGCGTCTACCATCGACTTGATCCATAATTTCCCCAGCCTTGAGTCCATCTCTACTGATGATTTGATCGCAGATCGTGCGCCAATCGTCTAAAATGTCATCCTCGGAACTTCCCTCCACCATTGCCCGGATCAATACCGGCATTTCCCAACCCGTTTCAATCACCGGGCGCAAACGATAGAATTGTTCTGCCATTCCCTTTGGGGGAGGACTCTCACCAACCATCCATACCTGAGTATAGGTTTGCCAAGCGGTTTGAAAATACTCGACCAATCCATCACACAATACACCATCAAAATCTAAGGCGAGAACGTCTGGGGCTTCCATAATGCTTGCGGGCCATAACACTACCGGCTAGGATAACAGGCGATCGCCTGCTGTCGCAGGATAGGGAACTTTAATTCAGGATTTCCCTAATTCTCTGTTTTATTTTTGATCTTAAAACTGGGGTGCTAGGATTCGAACCTAGGAATGGCGGGACCAAAACCCGCTGCCTTACCGCTTGGCTACACCCCATTGGTTTCACCTTTGATATGATAACCTTAAGTGCTAGGGGTTTGTCAAGGGTTTGATTTAAAATTCCCCAAACTCACCCAATTTCCCTGATGAGGATTCCTAAATCTGTACGTGATGAGGCAACCGTGTTGTTCACAACTCCGCCATCTGCACCTAAAGTTCTTACCGTTGACGATAGTGCGATCGTCCAAAAATCGATTCAAAATGCACTCAAGGATCAAGGGGTAGAAGTTTTAGTCGCTGATAATGCTGTCGATGCCTTAAATTTGATTTACAACGAATCAATCGCTGTCGTGTTACTTGATGTCTCCATGCCAGGGGTTGATGGTCTTGAACTGTGCCGCACGATTCGTAGTATCCCTGAGTTTGAATCCCTGCCTATTATCATGGTTACGGCGCGGGATAGTCCGTTTGATAAAGTACAAGGGCAACTCGCTGGAGCAACTCAGTATCTGACTAAGCCTTTTGATGCCCAAACCCTACAAGGTATTGTTCAGGGTTTTCTCGATCAAAAAAAATAAAGGTAAAGGAGTTGATCCTTTACCTTTATTACAAAGCTGTGCTGGTAAAACTGGGCTAATTTTTAGCGGTTTGTGCTGCCAGCATTTCTTTAAGTTTTTCCAGATCCGCAGCCCAACGAGGATCGGGTTGAATGGAACCGCTATCTTGGCTAGAACCCGAAGAGTTTTTCTTCGATTTATTTTTCTTGCGGTTTCCGCCACCACTTGAACTGGCAGTCGAACCACTCGAAGCCGATCCACCCTCGGCACTTCCCCCCTCTTTACCCTTGTTCCGAGGCTGGGCTTTTTCAATTTTGAGGGCATTCTCCTTGAGCAAATAACCGTTAAATTGCTCAATAATTTGGTCGGCTTGCTCTTCATTTTTAACCGTCACAAACCCAAATCCGCGACATTTTCCTGTCTTACGGTCTGTAATGACCTTGGTGGACACTTTGGGTTCTGTTTCGGCAAAAACGGCTTCTAGCTCTTGCTTTTCCGTTTCTTTCGGTAAGTTACCAACGTATAACCGAACAGACATTATAAGACCTCCCTATTTAGTCTGAGTTAACTATAGACATGGCATGACCTAGCGTGCTGACGCTGATGTAGCGTTTGGCACACTGAAGACGATTGGCAAACACAGTAAAATATTCACCTCGTTGGTAAACCTTTACTATTGGAATTGGGTTAGGCATCTCGTTGCTCATTGAGTCTCATGGCAGGCTTTATCGATTCCGAAGACTCGGAAAAGGAAGAGCCGGGTTTTCCCTTTGGAGTCACTATAAATTGTCCGGGTATTCCTATCGCGATCGAGCACATATTTATCTTCTTTAGGTGGCTCTACCATGTTTACTTCATGCCATATTTAACCTATCACGTTTTGGCAGATGGAGCTACCCAAAACTCAATTATTTTACCCTTAAGTCGGAGATTTTGTCATCCCCTTGTGCCGAACTTTTTGTCATCCCCTGCCTAACCCATAGTAAAAACCAGCCGGTTGTGCGGCTGGTCAACTTGCTGTGTTGGGAGGAAGAACACATGATTCCAAAGCAGCCCACCCTGCACTATTGTTGATCGATTATTGATCGCGCGATTGATTGACTGTTCTGGCTTGAGCCTTCTTGTTAAGAAATGTAACACAGAAATTCAAATCTCGCAAAATTTCTTTACATTAGGTTTGCCAAACCAGATAAGCGCCCCAAAGTCCAGAGGCGATCGCCAGCAGGGAGAGGATCAGGGGATGATAACTATAGGCTCGCAGTTGCCCTCTGCCCTCCAAATAAGCTAACTCCACAGCCAGATCAGCCCCCCGACGCAACCAGCCCCCCACCTTGACCGATTGGCCAATCAAATCCTTGGGGCAAACGGGATTAATCCCCCAATCCCCAAAAACACTGGCACGGGGACAATGGCGCAACCGAATCAACCCCGCAGAAGTTTGCAGAATCAAAATCTGTCCTAAACCATTGTGAACCCCGCGTCGTCCCCAAAGTTTTCCCTCTAAGCGTATAATCTGGCGCTTTTGAGGGGCTAAAGTGGCATCGGTTTGTAGCGCAGTTAAGGTCTCTGAGCGATCGATACGTTGATGCTTAATCCGTCGTACTTCCGGATAACAGCGATTCATCTGAAACATCAGAATCAGGCTCAAACTAATCCAATAACAAGCGCCGATCAGATCTCCATCTTGATCTTGGGAGAGCCAAACCAATTGCCCAACATAGAAAAAATAGGCGATCGCCCCCACCAGCATCAGCAACAAACGAAACCCAATCCCCACAACCAGGGCTTGACAAAGGGCACGAGGAAGTAGGGGAAGACCTCGCTCGATGGCGATCCCAGTGCTGATACTGAAATTTACCCCTGCTTTGATCCAGGCTTGGAAATCCGAGGGTAAGGAGAAGCGATGGGGACGGATAAAGGGTAGATCTAACTCCGTTTCTAAGCGGAAAAATCGGGCGAGATCCGTTAACCGTTGCAGGCGATCGCCCAACCGTCCATGACTACTCAGAAGGGTGACTCCGTAGCGATAGGGATGGCGTATATCCCACTGAAGAACGGGTTCAAAAGGTTGATCGGGGGCTAAATTACCGATGGCGATCGCCTGTTCTATCCCCAGGGGAAGCAACAGATCGAAGCGTTCTATCCCTTCCGGTACACTCGATGCTTCCATCATGCCCTTGTGCCAACCTTGGGCCAGTTTCAACAGTCCACGGGTAAGGGCATTGGGGTTACCGGTGAGACTCACTGCTGTGGCATCACTATAGAGCAGTCGCCATCGCGAGAGGAAGACGAGAGGTAAACGCAAGAGTTGATAATAGGTATAGCTAAGATTGGCCAAGAGAGTCGATAAGCCTCTGACCGTTATTTCCAATAGAGGAATCTCCAGGCGATCGCTCAAACGCTCCCCCCATTTAGCCACCGACCAATACACGCTATAGGGAAGTTGCAGAAAACAGACACAGGCTGAAAGCAGGAGAAAATCCCAGTTAAGGATATGAGAGAGTTGGGTAGCGTAAAAGATGGCTAGTTCATCATCATCCAGGCGATCGAGCATTCCCTGAGAAATGACGATATGACCCGTGGGGCGCAGGTGACCGGATGGATATTGAGCATAAGTGAAAATCAGGGGTAGGGCAGTCGGTAAAATCCCCAATTTCGGCCGGGGAAGTTTCTGTTGCCGACAAATGCGCTCAATCAGAGTCCCTGATTCTGGGCGGATCGTTTTCAGATGATCCAGGTTCAGGGGTTCGAGTTCATACTCTTTTTTGAGCAGCAGAGAGAGCAGAGCTGGAGAAGTGATAAAACTGAGTAAGCAGAAGATGAATAGGAATAAGGTGGGGTCTCGATAGAGGATTTGCCAGGGACTGAACAATGGAAGCCTCAAGAGCAGGTACTGGACAAGGGAAAAACTAATCTCAACCACAGTCACCATCCAAGCAAAAAAGGCGATCGCCGTTATCCCTTGCAAACCCCATAACCAACGGATATCCGATCCGAGTTTCCAGGTTTTTGGTAGCGTCCCCCATCGTTTAGCGCGTCCCGCATTTTTCCAAGTTCTCACCTCTGGGGAAACCGGAGAAATAGAGACTGACTTAGAGTCTTCTTGCTCTTGCATTGGAGAAACTGGAGGAGGAGCAACCGGTAAAGCATCCGTGGGAATATCTGGGGAAATGGCCATTGATGGCTCAAGATTAGGGAATTGGCGCTTGAGTTTCGGTAAAGTTTTTTTAGCCCAACTCTGAAAGCGAGAATCCGGGCTATAGGTAAGTAAGTGGCATAAATTCAGCGCTTGTTGTCCTTGACCCGTTTTACGATAGGCAATCACTAAGCCTTGTTGTGCCCGTCTTTTGCGAATGCCCTCCGACTCATTTGCATAAACGCCATTTAAGTGGGCGATCGCCTGCACATACTCTCGATCCTTGAGTGCGGCTAACCCTGCGGTTAAAGAAGGGCGCTTTGGGGGTGATGATGACATAGACTGATAGCGGTTGACCGGTTGGTAGGGGCAGTTTTTCCAAGTCTAGGAAATCTACCCTAGTTGACCCTAATTGATCGTTATGGTGGCCATAACGTCTACCCCTATTCCTTTTCCTGATCTTCCAAGGAATGCACCCTAGGGGTTATAAATTTTCATCATAGCCTGAGTTCCCAATTCTCCTCCATTTTCTAAGGTTTCAACTTGCTTAAAGTATTGATTAGCTAACTCGGTTCCGGGGAATTCTTGGTCTTCGAGCATTTCTAAGACCAAGCGTAAGTCTTTTAAGATATGTTTGATGGCGAAGCCGGGAGCAAAATCAGATTGATTGATTTTTGGGCCGAGATTGGAAAGGGCCCAAGATCCAGCCGCGCCGCCACTACAGACTTCGACAATTAAGTTGGGATCGATCTTCTGTTTTTGGGCGAGTTTGATGGCTTCACATAACCCAATAAGATTGGCAGAGCAGAGGACTTGATTACAGAGTTTAACCGCTTGGCCGCTGCCCACGGGGCCGCAGAGGTGAATAGATTTTCCCATGACTTCAAAGAAGGGTAGGCAGGCTTGAAAATCGGCTTCATTTGCTCCCACCATGATGGTTAATGTGCCGTTTTGGGCCCCCACATCTCCCCCAGAGACGGGAGCATCTAAGAAGTGTAAATCTTTAGTGGATAGGGTTTGGCCGATCGCCTGGGCTGCTTTTGGGCCAATGGTACTCAGATCCACCACTAGAGTACCGGGTTGGGCGAATTCGGCTACACTGCCCGGCCCGGCTAACACTTCCTCCACGTCAGGCACATCACCTACACAGGAGAAAATGATATCGGCTGTGGCTACGGCTTCTTGAATGGAGGAAACGATCTCTACACCGGCTTCTAGGGCGGTTTTTACACCGGGGCGATCGGGGGTACGATTCCATCCTTTGATGGCGTATCCGGCACGAGCTAGGTTAGCGCTCATGGGCCCACCCATGACTCCGAGTCCTAAAAAAGCGAGTTGTTGATTCATAATTGAACGGGTAGATACGGCTAGAGTGCGATCGTTGGCGATCCTATCGTTAGGTTGGGTTTCTTTGCTTAACCCAACCTACAAGAAAATGGTAAGGGGTTCTCCCGCCATTCCCCTATTCCCCCATTCCCCCACTTCCGGGTCGGTTTTCCCATAAAGACCGAGGTTTTGAAGAGGGGGACTGGGAGTGTCTAGCGTGTTGCAAGGCTAAAGACGCTGCTTTTTTAACATCAGACACAGCATCGTTTAAGCCCCGTTGTAAATAGGGTAAAACTTGATCGGATTGAATGCTTCCTAGGGCAGTCATGGCGGCTTCACGCACCAGGGGGCTGGAGTCTTGGCTCAGAGACCCAAGGGTAGAAATGATCCGTTCAGTTTCTGAGCGCAAGGGACAGGAGGCAGCGAGTTGTCCGAGGGCTAAAGCGACTTGCTGGCGAATTTGGGGACTCTGATGGCGAGTATAGCCAAGCAATTGGGGTAATGCAGATAGTTGGGGCCAAGTGCCTAAAGATCTCAGGATTTGAGTTGGGTCGAGGGATGCAGAAACGGGGGGCGCTTCAGAGGGGGTAACAATTTCTGGGGTTTCTGATTCTGGGGTCTGAGGGGTTTCGGTGTTGGCGTTTAGTTCAACTCCGGAGATGGGGGGGGTGAGGGGTTAGAGGCTGGGACTGAAGGTGTGATTTCTGTATCGGGGATGGGAGGGTCTTCTGGGGGTTCGGGTTGTTCTAAGGATTGAACTGCTTGTTGAGCCTGGCTTTGATAGTGTTCTTTCTGGGCGAGAGTCACTTGGCGAATCCGGGATTCTTGGGCCACTAGGGTTTTCATTTCCTGAAGGCTCTGTTGAGTCTCTTGTGTGGCTTGAGAGGGTTCGGGGGTTTCTGGGCGGGCCACTTGGGCTTTGCCGTCTGTGGGGGTGGTTTGAGCGGATTGTTTCGCATCGGCGATCGCCTGTTCCCGGATATCTTCTACGGTTTTGTCTAACCGAAATTGGTGATTGCGTTCTAGATCTTCGATCGCCTTCTGATGTTTTTGTTCTAAGGCTTCTTTTTGTTCATCGAGCCTTTTTTCTACGAGCCAGTAGGACAGGGCTACCCCTGCGACTATACCGACAATCAAGCCAATAAGGGCAAACATAATCTGATTTCCTCCAAAACTGATGTTGATCGTACACCCAATGGGTCAGGCTTGATGTATTTTCCTGATCCCTGAAAGGGCGATCGCTCATAACTTACCTGTGAACTTTAGTTGATGTCGGCCGATCCCCAACTTTTTCCTGGGCAGGACTTAACAAAAATTTACAATAAGCCCACAAATTCGGCTCTAATTCTGCCTTAATGGCCATTTTGATCCCTAAAACATAAACTTTTCTAAAGGACAGAGGTGACTTTGTAACAACATTTCCCCTTTTTGCTTAAGATATGACGTTAAGCCTTCGAGCCTAATTTTGATCGATCATATATAGAGGAGAAGAACACATGGCTGATTCCAGAGATATTGAGATGATCGCAGCCTATGGGGGTAACCCCGAGGTAGGTCACCTCTCAACTCCGATTAGCGATTCTGCATTCACTCGCGCCTTTATTGGTAATCTTCCCGCCTATCGCAAAGGTCTTTCTGCCAGCCGCAGAGGTCTTGAAGTTGGTATGGCTCACGGTTACTTCCTGTATGGCCCCTTTTTGGTACTCGGCCCCCTGCGCGAAACAGAATTAGCTAACCTGGCAGGTTTGTTAGCCACCATTGGTATGATTTCGATTTTAACCATCGCTTTGTCTCTCCATGGTGCGGCTGATGTTGAATATCCCCCTGTAGAATCGGCGACTCCATCTGCTCCCTCTAATCTGTGGGACAAAGATGGCTGGGGTGACTTTGCAAGCAGCTTCTTCCTAGGTGCTTGCGGTGGTGCATTCTTTGCCTACTTCCTCTGTCTTACCCCCCACCTAGCTCCTCTACAAGAGGTTGTTAATAAAATTTGGTCTGTGGGATAGACTCTGACGAACTAACCTAATTTAGTTCATTTAGCCCAGCATTTCCCTTGAGGAAAACAGTATAAAGTTTTAACTGCAAATTGGTCATAAGGAGTTTTTGACATGACAGGTGCTTACGCTGCTTCTTTCTTACCGTTTATCTTGGTTCCTTTAGTCGGCTTAGTAACTCCGGCTGTGGTTATGGGTTTGTTGTTCATTCACATTGAAAGTGATGCTTAACTCCCATTAGTTTAAAAAAAACCCGCTAACTTAGCGGGTTTTTTGGTGAAGAAAAGTCTCGAAATATCAATATAGGAGCTGCGATCATGGCTGGTGCTACCATTTCTTCTCCCACAGATGAATCCTTATCTGTTCTCTTTGAACCGCTCAATCTAGGGGCGATCGCCATTTCTAATCGAATTTTGATGGCTCCTTTGACCAGAGGGCGTGCCGGAGTTTCCCGAATTCCTAATGATTTAATGGTTGAGTATTATACTCAGAGAGCGAGTGCAGGCTTGATCTTCTCCGAAGCTACCCAAATTTCCGAACAAGCAGCCGGATGGGAACAAAGTCCCGGTATTCATACGGCGGAACAGGTGGCAGGATGGAAAAAAGTAACGGAAGCTGTCCACCAAAAAGGGGGGAAAATGGTGTTGCAACTGTGGCATACTGGGCGAGCTTCCCATCCGGACTTTCAGCCAGGAGGGGGTTTACCGGTGTCTTCTTCGGCGATCGCCCCCCAAGGAGAAGTTCGCACTCCCAACGGTAAAAAGCCTTATGTGATTCCCCACGCTCTCACTTTAGAAGAAATTCCCGGTGTGATTCAACAATATGTCCTCGCTACCCGCAACGCTAAAGAAGCCGGATTTGATGGGGTAGAAGTCCATGGAGCCAATGGTTATTTGATCGATCAATTTCTCCGAGATGGGGTGAATCAGCGCACCGATAGTTATGGGGGAAGTATCGAAAATCGCGCCCGGTTTTTGCTGGAAGTGACGGAAGCTGTAATTCAAGAATGGAGTAGCGATCGCGTTGGGGTGAGATTATCCCCTTACAATCCCTTTAACGACATGAAAGACAGCGATCCGATCGCCACCTTTACCTATACGGCAGCCGCCCTCAACGCCTTCAATCTCGCCTATCTCCACATTCTGGAACCCTTGCCCGGTCATTTCTTCGGGGTTGAGGGAGTTGAACGAGCTGCACCCCATATGCGCCGAGAATTCAAAAATCCGATGATCCTCAATGGGGGTTATGATGCTCAAACCGGAGCCGCAGCCCTTCGCAACCAGGAAGCAGAGGCGATCGCCTACGGTGTCCCCTTTATTGCTAATCCTGATTTAGTGGAACGGTTCAAACAAGGAGCCGCCTTAAATGAACCCGATCAAGCGACCTTTTACACCCATGATGCCAAGGGTTACACAGATTATCCGACTTTAGGATCGTAATCTGAACAACGCCCAAACTGGGCTTCGTTCTCTGCTTAGGATTTGGGCGATACTCTCCCCGACTCTTCTAGAAACCCAGTTTTTGGGATCGCTTCCACGACATTGCCGATAATCGCGATCGCTGGTGCAGTAAATCCCGTTTCTTCTACTTTGGCGACAATCGTCTCTAAAGTAGCCACCAAGCTTTCTTGTTCGGGACAAGTTCCCCAACGGATGAGACTGATGGGAGTTTGGGGAGATAACTGTGCCTCAAGCAGTTGGGGGATAATCTGGGGTAAATTGTGAATACCCATGTAAATGACAATCGTTTCTGAACCCTGGGCGATCGCCTGCCAATTAACCTGGGGTCGATATTTGCCCACGGACTCATGTCCCGTCACAAAGGTCACTGAAGAACTATAGCCCCGATGGGTTAAAGGAATGCCTGCATAGGCGGGGGCGGCAATACCGGAAGTAATACCGGGCACAACTTCAACCGGAATTCCCGCAGCCATCAAATCCCTCATTTCTTCCCCACCCCGCCCAAAGATAAACGGATCGCCCCCTTTGAGACGCACAATGATCGCCTGATGTTGGGCTTCTGCGATTAAAATCTGGGTAATCTCATCCTGCTTAAGCGAATGTCTTCCCCGTCGCTTTCCTCCATGGATCTTTTTAGCGTTCGGGTTAATCATCTCCAAAATCGGAGGACTCACCAAAGCATCATAAACCACCACATCAGCCATCTGAAGTAGGTCTTTACCTTTGAGTGTCATTAACCCTGGATCGCCAGGGCCTGCGCCAACCAGATAGACTTTACCAACAGGAAACGGTGAAGAGGTCATAGGGGTCTCAGTTGCGTTGTGTAGGGTTTAGATTAGGGGAGAAACTGGGGAAGATACTGTTAAATCCAGTACCATTTCGACTAAATGGGGATTTTGATTGAGGGGAGAGCCAAGAGTATATTGAAATTCAGGATAGGCTGCTTGTTTTTCCGCTAGGGTTTTGGCGATCGTATCTGTAATATAGCCAGGAAAGAGGAAATAGGGCAATACCCCAATCCGACGATATCCCAAATCCATTAATTGGCTAATTCTCCAGTCTAAGGATGGCATCACCGACCAATAGGCATCCAGAATGCCCAATTGATGTGCGAGGGTTTCTACGGGTTGATTACCACCTGCTCGGCGGCTACCATGGGCCATGATGATCCAAATTTCTCGATCTGTGGTGTTGATTTGTTCTGCTAATCGTTTTTGCAGTTGGGGATGACTGCCCAAATAAGGACAGGTTTCTAAATGCAAATGCTCACCTAAGAGGGTTTGTGCTTCCTGCACTTGGGTTGGTATGTCTTCCATGACATGCATTCCCGGAAGTAGAAACAGGGGAATGATTTGCAGATGAGCAATATTTTGCCGCAAGAGGCGATCGCCAAACTGTTGGATTTGTTCAGCTAAAGTATATTTTCCCAATTCAAGAGTGGCAGTTGCTACCATATCAGGGTGACTGGATTGGCATTCTAAACGAGTGCGAATCTGTTGAGCCAAGTCCTGAATGCCCTGATGGGTGCGAGGGTCTCGGCTACCGTGAATGACTAATAATTTACCACTGGAATGAATCAAAGTTAAATCCCTAGTTTTGAGATCATGGATAATAGAGTAATCGATGATTGAATTTTGTGCCAATCCTCCAGACTTGACTAATTGCAGTTAGGCAATTTGTGCAGATGAGCAACATCATCCTACCGTTTCGCGATCGCCAAGATGCAGGCGAACACTTGGCGATCGCCATTCAACCCGAACTTGAACCGTGGCAAGCTCACTTAACCCATTCAGGACGAGTGATTGTTTACGCTCTTCCTAGGGGGGGATTACCCGTAGCCGAACGGCTTGCTAAAGCTCTTCACTGTCCCTTGGATGTGATTGTGGCCAAAAAAATCACCAGTGCCCAAAACCAAGAATTAGCTGTAGGTGCGGTCACAGCCTGTGGGCAGGTGGTCTGGTCTCCTCTCTCCCAAGAACCAGGTTCAGGGAAAAAATGGCAAAGTCGTCAAGCGGTTGCCCAGCAACGGGCCCAAGAGCAGTTAGCTACCTTAGCCCCCCACTGCCCCCAGATCGATCCTCAAGGGGCGATCGCCATTTTAGTCGATGATGGGATTGCCACAGGAATGACCATGGCAGTAGCTATTTTAGCCGCCCGCGCCCGTTGCCCTGCCCAAGTTTGGGTCGCTACTCCCGTGGCTCCCATGGGGTTAGAGGAACAGTTAGGCTCTTGGTGCGATCGCATGATTATTTTAGCTACCCCCGATCCCTTTTTAAGTGTCAGTCGGTTTTATACTCAATTTGAACAGGTAGAAATGTCTGAGGCTGTTTCCTGTTTAATCAGTCAATCTGAATGGTTATAGGGGATTGGGGGAACCGATTAGTACAGTTATCATTACCTATTGCCCATTACCTATTACTTAGTGATTATGCTTAAATGTCCTCAGTGCCAACAGGCGATCGCCCCTGATGCGGTAAGTTGTCCCCACTGTCAGTTTATCCTCAAAGCCTATGGTCATCCCGGCATTACCCTGCACCGTTCCCAAGGAGAAGGCTATCTGTGCGACACTTGCATCTATCATGCCGATGATACCTGCGATTTTCCCCAACGACCAACAGCTAAGGACTGTACCCTATATCATAATCAAGAACAGCCCCTAGTTGGCCCACCCAGAGTACAGTATCAGGGGGGAGGTTGGCGATCGTGGCTCAAGCAAAATCCCCTTTGGCTTATTCTCTTAGCCTTACTGCTCATTAGTTTATGGCTGTCATTCTAGAATCTATAGCAAAAGCGTAGGGACGAACACCCGTTCGCCCCTACCACTCACTGGTGTTATAATTGACTAAGCTTTAGCCAAATTTTCAGCCACGAAATCCCAATTCACCAGATTCTCTATGAAAGCGGTCATATAATTGGGACGACTATTCTGATAATCCAGATAATAGGCATGTTCCCAAACATCCATGGTTAACAGAGGAGTTTTTCCTTCAGTCATGGGATTTTCAGCATTCAAGGTTTTGGTTACTTTCAAAGTACCATTGTCCAGCACCAACCAAGCCCAACCACTACCAAATTGGGTCGCACCGGCTGTTTTAAACTCTTCCTTAAACTTATCAAAACTACCAAAATCTGCATTAATTTTGTCAGCCAAAGCACCGCTAGGCGCACCACCACCACTGGGTTTCATACAATTCCAGTAAAAGGAATGATTCCAAGCTTGAGCTGCATTATTGAAAATACCAGCTTTTGACGGATCGCCAGCCGTTGCTTTGATTGCCTCTTCAATGGATTTGCTGTCGTACTCCGTGCCAGCTACTGCGTCATTATATTTTTTGACATAGGCAGCATGGTGCTTTCCATAATGGAATTCCAGCGTATTGGCTGAGATATGGGGTGCTAGAGCATCCTTTGCATAGGGTAATGCGGGTTGTTCGTATCCCATGGTGTCTTTTTTCTCCAAGTAGGTATTCTCAATGGTTGAGTTTGGGTTTCTGTTTAGAGCCAGATTGCTTTCAGTCTCTAAACCCATAAGCAATCAGCAATAACATTTACTGATTGCAGATGAAAACCCATGCAGACATAAATCTTTACATCTTGGTAAGAGTGTAACGCAAAACGGTAATCGAGTATAGGGGGGGTAGGCGTACAGGAGAAGTTGAATGAAGCCTTATCCCAAGCCAAAATCGGTGGGTGCAACCGGTTCAATATCAGGATCAAAGCCTCCCACTTGATTGGTGCGTAACATCCAACAGACTGCTCCGCGATCCAAAAAGGTTTTGGTGACCACATCATGGGCCAGTTTTGGCAACAAAGAGCGCCAACTGGCTAAGGTGCTATAAATGGTTTTTGCGGGTTGCTCGATCGCAAATTGCCCTAACGTAACATCATCCGATCGCCAATCTTCCCGGACAATCTTTAAGGGAGCCAACTGTTGCCTTAAATGAGGCCCCAATTCCACCAACTGCTGAAACCGTTGGGTTTGCTCGTGGTTAGGATTGGCTTCTAACCAGCGTTGAATTTCCGGATTGGCCTGAAATTCCTCCACCGTCCGCTCGATCGCCCGATATAAGGCTTGGGAAGAATCTTGCACACAGGAATTAATCGGCGTGACAAATGTGGTTCCTGTGCCATCCCCAATCCGGTAACGAGCCGCCATAATATCTAATTCCAGGATGATATTGTCTAGAACCGAGAAGCGCAGCCCATCAAAATTATAGTCATCGGTCAAGGGACTAAACTTAATCAGAGTATCCCCGATCGGGCGGCATCCCATCCATCCCCATTGGCGATCGCCACTATAGCGCTCCCAAGACAAAGACCCGGCAATAATCCCATCGGTGTTATGGGTGTAGATTTGCCGATATTCAATCTCAAATTTCAGCGCACCCGTAAACGGATCTTCTACCACATGGGCAAGTCCATAGGAAAAATGCCCAAAGAAAATCCCCATGGGGGCAAACTCAGCTTTTTGGCCGCCAATTCCGCCATACATATGAATCAACAAGAGGCGATCGCCCGCATAAATACCGCGATTGCTTAAACTCGCTTGATTGGGGTCATCTACCAACAGCACTTTAGAAATCGTACCTTTTTTGGCCACCAAATTGGCCCAGCAGTCCCGGTCAATATAGCGTTTTGTGTCCCGTTTCCCTTCAATCATCCGATCCGGAGTCACCGTAAACAGACTCGCTGGAGCCAGGGAAAGAACCACAAATTCCCCCTGATCGTTTTTCGCTCCTGTAATACGCCATCCCTGGGGATTCACCGGAGACTGTTCAAGCTGATAATTAGTTGATGGTAATACCCCATTGCGATCGGCCACCACAGACGGAATATACACCGGTTCCTCCGGGCCATCAAAGTGTCCCGAATGAGAATTATAATGGCGCACCTGGAACCGGTCATCTCCTAGGGGGCCTAAAATCGTCACCAATCCTTGGAAGCGGCCGGAAATTTGCACCGGTTCCCGACGAATCACCAGGGTAGGCCGTAATCCCACCTCTTCGAGTACCTCAACCGGCCCCGCTAACTTCACCAGCACATCATCCACCGATCTTGCACCGGCCAAAGATTCTAAGGGAGTAACCGCTAACCAATGATTCAGGCGATCGGGATGCACATTCCCCTGTCGTTTACTCACTCGCACCTGATCGACAAAATGCACATCGCGGGTCACTTCCTGGAACAACATGGCATCAGCCGGATCGTCACTCCAACGCAAATTCACCACGTGACCCACTAAATAGCGATAGCGCTCATCCGTATGGTGAACTTCAAACAACACCCCGCGCAGGCGTTGCCGTTGATTGGGTTTGGGTAACAGCAACCGTCCCATCCATGTCCCTAAAGGTTTATAGAGTTGAAGATTAACTGTTTGCTCAATCGGGTAATAGAAGGGATAACTCTCCGGTTGATTAAATAACACACTCCGATAGCGTTGATAATTACTCATCGCCACTTCATGAGGATTCGTGCCCATCGTCCAATCTTCCAAGAGGATACCGGTCATTAAATCCACCGTTTGATCTAAGTAACTGCGCCCATCCGGTAAGAACGTATAATCATCCAACGGCCCCGTCGGCCCATCGTGACCCACTGGCCCTAGATCGATTAAGCTAATTTTGCCGCGACGTTTCGCTCGATTCCAATTCGATTGCACCATAATGGGCCAACGTCCAGGAAAGAGAATCGGCCCTAAGCGTTCCACATTATCCTTTTCACCCACCAAATGATAGAGGCGCTCCACCTCCATTGCCCCTGTATTTCCACTGATTACTCCAGCTAGTGAAATGACTTCGATGTTCGCTCCGGTGGCTTGATAGAGATAGGAAACAGATGCCATAGACATCTGTCCCCCCCCGCTATACCCAATTAAGGTAATCGGGGTTTTGCTCTCCACCTGATAGCCAAAGTTAATCAAACTTTCAAACAGAACCTGAGCCAGTCCTTGATTTTGAATCGGGCCATAACGAGGATCAGCAGCCACCGCAACGGCGACAATATTACGAACATTGATAATAAAACCAATGGGACTATCGGGAGCTTTGAGTTTAATCGAATCAATAATGCGCCAGAAGAACGCAAACGGCCGATTTTCCGTCAAGGGGCGATTCGTGACCGAATAGGGCATAATTCCCTTAACAATTAGAATATTGTCGGGAACTCTATCAGCCAGACGATTGAGCAGCAGTTCCACATCCGGTAAGTATTGGTAGGTTCCTTGGGAAATACCATCTAGATAGATGACGTAGCGGGAAATTTTCGTAGAACTGGAGGCTTGACGGACAGGGGTTCCAGGGTAGCTGAGTTCTTCATCTCCATACCACCCCGCCCACCATCCTAGGCTTTCGGTTGGGGTGAGGATGATGGCAAAGGCTAGAGCGATAAAGCTAATGATACTCAGATCAAAGATCAGATCGAGGGTTTGAGTTAAGGACGCATACCAACTCGCGAGGAACTGATAGGATGAGGGCGAAAGCAATAAGGCTAGGATAATTCCTATCAAGACGGCAATCAGGATTTTGGTATAGCGGGGAAGAGAAGAGCGCCGAGTTTCAACTTTCGCTTTTTCTTTGACCCAACTGGCTTTTTGCCGTCCTTGGTATCCAGCCCTAACTCGTTCTTCGAGTTCGGCTTTGCTTAGAACCAGTTGAGTCCCGGCTACGGTATTCATTAGCCATCGTCCCAGGGCGCTAATTGGCTGACCGACGGTACGCTGGCACAGTTGTAGAAAGAGCCATCCTAAGACCCCGCAGCTAAAGGCGGGCCAGGTGTCGAGTTGGGTGAGGACTTCCAAGCTGACGATAACGGCTAGAAAACTCCAGATGGAGAGAATCACCCCTATGGGAACGCCTAGATAAGGGATAGCGACCAGGAAACCGAGCATTTGAGGGGTGTAGCTCAGTCCGATGATGCGGGCAACTTCTGCAAATTGGGTGTCGAGTTTGAAGAAGAAGTTGCCGACGAACCAGACACTCAGGGCCCAAAATCCGTAGGCGATCGCAAATAAAAACGTGGAACAGGTTAAACTGAAGCCAAAGCGAATCGGTTTAACTTGGTTAATATAAAGGACAATTGATTGACCGATCGCCTGAGCCATTCCCGCAGCGAGTACCACAATCAGGGCAACTCTGCCCCCTAACGGTAAAGTGTTGATCAGTTCAAAGGCTTCTGGATTGAGGGTTAATGCACTACTAACGAGATGCCAAAATTGATCGAGGGCAGTATCAGTCATGGGTTATAGGGGGCTAAAGCCATTGCATCCTGAATGATTTTGGCTCTGATTGTACACTGACTTGGTAACATGGGAGTACCTACTTGAGAGCTTCAGATTCATTCCACTGTATTGAGGGCGATCGCCATGAGTGCTAATTCACAAATTGTCGGTTATTTTCTCGAAGAAGCTAAAGAGCATCTTGAAACCATTGAACAAGGACTGTTAGACCTCCAGTCCACCATGAAAGATCAAGAAAGTCTTAATGAATTATTCCGCGCAGCTCACTCAGTTAAGGGAGGTGCAGCGATGTTGGGCTTTAGCAGCGTTCAGAAAACAGCTCATCGCCTTGAAGATAGTTTTAAGGTTCTCAAAGAAAATCCCAAAATTGCCGTAGATCACAAACTAGAGAATCTATTTCTCAGTGGGTTTGATGTCCTCCAAGATTTGCTCGAACGAGTTCAAGGGCCCTTTGGACTCCGGGATGAGGAAGCCAAACAGATCCTAGATGAGGCGGAACCCCGATTTTTACAACTTCAAGCCCATCTAGAAAGCCTCGATAGCGGTGGCCCAGGGATTGCCGAAGAAGTGGCTCCTCCTCCTGCCAAGAAAGCCCCTACCCCTGGCGCTACGCCCGTATCTACTAGCTCGGATTTCCCTCACCAAGTTACTCGTGTTTTGCGGGAAATGTTGCAAGTTTTTAAGCAAAAAACAACGCCCACCAATCGCCAACAGTTGGAGGAAATTTGCTCTGGACTGTTGAATTTGGATGAGCAATCCTCCGAATGGATCGCTTTGGTCGAAACGGCGCAAACTGCTATTAGTAATCCTAAAGCCTCCTATGAAACTTTAGCGCCCTTGGTAATTAAGGAACTAAAAATCGCCGCAGAATTGGTTAATGTGGGACGCACTCAAGAGGTGAAACCCTCTAGTGAATTGGCCCAATTGGCCGAATCAGCAATGGCTAAACGAGTAGCGATTACTCTGGAACCAGAAGCAGCCGCTAAAATCTTGATGGTTTCCTTCGATCAAAAACAATTAAAACAGTTAATTGCTACTTTGAAACAAGGTGCTGCTTGAATACAGCACTTCCTTAAAATAGGATCAATACCGTTGATCGGAATCAATATTACATCCGTTCTAGTACAGATATTCCTAACAAAGATAGCCCTAACTTGAGCGTTTTCGCTGTTAGATTAGCTAAAACTAAGCGCGAAGTCTTATGAGGTTCTTCTGCTTTCAGGACTGGACATTGATCGTAAAACTGATTAAACTTTTGACTGACTTCAAACAAAT
Source organism: Roseofilum capinflatum BLCC-M114 (assembly GCF_030068505.1). Classification (NCBI taxonomy): domain Bacteria; kingdom Bacillati; phylum Cyanobacteriota; class Cyanophyceae; order Desertifilales; family Desertifilaceae; genus Roseofilum; species Roseofilum capinflatum. The sequence goes on along the minus strand of NZ_JAQOSO010000092.1, from coordinate 2,658 downwards.
AGCTACATAGGCGGTTTGGCAGTAAATCTTGCTCAACTTGTGCAATAATATCACTCATTTTTAGCAACAATCTTGCTAATGCAAGTTCTGTGGTTTCCGTTAATTTGACTCTCGCTTCTGGGGGCAAATTCTCTAAATTAATGTCCCCTTGACGACTAATGCCTTGTACTCGCACATAGGCATAAAGCAGATAGGGGGCTGTATTCCCTTTCAGCGATAGCATTTTGTCATAGCTAAACCGATAATTGCTGGTACGATTTTGACTGAGATCGGCATATTTTACCGCACTCAATCCCACCACTTGAGCCACATTTTGCTTGAATTCTTCTGTTTCTGTGCGTTCTTCAGTAATCAGTCTTTGGTCTAAATCTTGACGCGCTCTGCGGATGGCTTCCTCTAACAAATCCCGTAATCTAACGGTTTCGCCTTCACGGGTTTTCAGTTTTTTACCGTCTTCTCCCTGTACTAATCCAAAGGGAACATGAATCACTTCTACATGCTCTGGCAGCCAACCGGCACGTTTGGCGACTTGGAAAACTTGGGCAAAATGATTGGCTTGTCCTGCATCGGTTACATAGATGAGGCGATCGCCGCCATCCTGTTGAATCCGATACCGTAGGGCCGCTAAATCCGTGGTGGCATAGTTATAACCCCCATCTGATTTTTTCACAATCAAGGGCAATGGATCGCCGTCTTTATTGGTAAACCCTTCTACAAATACACAACTTGCGCCTTCATTTTCTTCGAGTAATCCTAAGTTGTCTAAATCTTGCACTACATTGGGTAACAGGTCATTGTAAAAGGATTCTCCCCGCTCGGTGAGACGAATATCCAGCCAGTTATAAATCACCTGGAATTCTTGCCGGGATTGCTCGCACAATAATTGCCAAGCTTTATAGCTGGTTTCATCCCCACTTTGGAGTTTAACCACAGCTTTACGAGAGGTTTCCTTAAAGGCTTCGTCTTCATCAAAGCGTTTCTTAGCTTGTTTATAGAATGCTACTAAATCGCCTAATTCTAAAGCATTGGCTTTGGTCAGGGCTTCAGGATAGGCTTCTTGCAGATAGGTGATTAGCATACCAAACTGAGTTCCCCAATCCCCCACATGATTGAGACGCAAGACTTGGTGACCCCGAAATTCTAAAATCCGAGCGATCGAATCTCCAATAATGGTGGAGCGTAAATGGCCGACATGCATTTCTTTGGCAATGTTCGGACTAGAAAAATCTACAATTACAGTTTGCGGTTCAGTAACAGGAGTCATTCCTAGCCTAGGATCGCGTTGCAGTTGAGCGACTTGTTGTTCTAGGTAACTGGGTTTGAGGGTGAGATTGATAAAGCCTTGTTTCGCAATTTCTGGAGGTTCATAGGCTTCTCCCAAGTCCAGATGATCGATTAGGGTTTGGGCAATTTGTTGGGGTTTTTGTTTGAGTTTTTTAGCCAGGGAGAGACCTAGATTACATTGATAATCGCCAAATTGGGGATCGCTGGCGATGAAGACGAGGGGATCGGTTTGGGCAAAATCATCACCGAATGCAGCAACGAGAGCGGCGGAAAATTGGGTTCTGAGGGTGTCTAAGGTTGAGTTCATGGTTGTATGGTGGATGGCAAATGCTGAGGTTACCCTAATTTCATACTTAAGTCTAGCCAGGGCGATCGCGTTATGGGGGCACTGCTGGAAATATAGTCTACTCCGGTTTCGGCGATCGCTCGAATGGTTTCTAGGGTAACGTTGCCAGAGGCTTCTATTTTTGCCCGGTGAGAAGCTTGACGGATGATGTTCACCGCTTCGCTCATGTGTTCAACGCTCATATTATCGAGCATGATGATATCTGCTTGATGTTCCAGCGCTTCTTGGACTTGTTCGAGGGTTTCGGTTTCCACTTCGATCGTCAGGGGATAGGGCATCCGTTTACGAATTTGGGCGATCGCCTCCCCAATTCCCCCCGCTACGGCAATATGGTTATCTTTGATCATCACTGCATCATCAAGTCCCATGCGATGATTCACCGCTCCCCCAACCTGGGAAGCATATTTTTCTAAGACTCTTAAACCCGGTGTAGTTTTACGGGTATCCACAAATTGAGTGGATAAGTCAGCAATTTGATCCACATACTCGCGGGTAGCTGTGGCAATGCCACTCAGTCGCATGGCCAAGTTTAGAGCCACTCGTTCACCCATGAGTAAAGCGGGTAATGATCCTTGGAGTTTAGCGATTGGCTCTCCTGGACTACACGCTTCTCCTTCTGAGAGCAAGGGAATCAGTTCAGTATTGGCATCTAGGAGTTGGAAGACGCGGTTGGCGATCGGTAAACCCGCTACTCTGCCAGATGCTTTCGCCGTCCACTGACCCTGGATGACCTGCTGTGAAGTGAGGTTTAAGCCTTGGGTGGTGCGATCGCCCCGACCAATATCCTCCAACAACCAATCCTTCAACCAACGATCCAAACCAATCCCAACAGGCATCAATACCGTTGAATCCATAACCCACTTCTCTAACCCACTACAAAACATCAGTTTTTCTAAAATCTCTCACTTTCTTTGATCCTGTCAAGCCTTGTCATACATGGGTCGCAGCGTTTTCTCCCCAAAAAATATCAAATTTTTCCAAAAAAAGGGTTGACAAGGAAGAGAAGGATTGGTTATATTCGTATTTGT
>NZ_JAQOSO010000091.1 GCF_030068505.1 Roseofilum capinflatum BLCC-M114 | reverse complement strand
TGTGGTACATGGCTTTGAGCCTTTAAGACTGTACACCATAACAGCGAAAACTGCTATATCGCACCTTCTCCTGCCCACCCTACGCTGATCTCGATGTCTGCGTATTCGCAGGTTCTCTTGACTCGAAACCCAATGGGGGCTGTTCAACTCTGTATCCGGAGATGCCCGAAAAATTAGGAATAAGGAAGGAGAAAGTCCCCGAATTGACCCATGTTCCCATGGGTGGGGTTAGAGTAGTGTACACAAGAGAGCAGACCATGACGAATAGCCCTCAATCTTTAAGTATTCAAGCTAGTGCGATTTTGGGAATTTCCCCCAAGGAGTTGCGATCGCTCCTGAGTCACATTGAAGCTCAACTCCAGAATTCTCAGGTGTATCGACGCACCCTGAACGGTTTCCAAGATCGGTTAGGAGAAGGGGCTGATGGTATGCAAATGTTGATTAAGGCTCTGGGACGAGAAGCCATTCAGCTCTCATTGCAACACTTTGTTCATCAATATCAGCGCCAGTTTAGTGAATCTCAACGTCCGTCAACGGCGATCGCCCCGGTTACTAGCCCCAAGAGTAGCACTAAACCGAGTCCAAGCTGTGGGGTGAAGCGTCAAAAGGCGGGTGATGCGGGTTTTTCGTCCATGGCTCAACCCTCTCTCCCCCGTCCCCAGAGACTCTCTAAAGTACAGTTAGCACAACAAAAGAAACAACAAGAGAAGGAAGACAGTTGGAAAAAGATTGGTGAACAATTACAAAATGCCCGTTTGGGGCGAAGTCTCTCCCTCGATCAGATCCACGCCTTAACCCGTATTCCTATCCATGAACTCAAAGCGCTAGAAGCCGGGGATTTCGAGAACCTCCCTGAAGAAATTTATCTCCATGGTTTTGTCCGTCGCCTGAGTATTATTTTGGGTTTAGATAGTCAACATCTGCTCTCGACTCTTCCAGAACCCGATCTTACCCATTCGGTAATTCCCTCCTGGGCTTCTATTTCTACCCAGAAAAAGAAAGGATTTTATTTGCAACCGGCTCATCTCTATTTAGGCTATACCGCATTAATGGCTGGTGCGGTGGGGGGACTGGCTTGGTTATATGGCGATGCACCCTCTGATGCAGTCCAAGAACAACCTTCGGAAACTCCAGAATTCTCCATCCCAGAAGCGGGGGAAAAGTCTTATGCGGCTGAGTCTCTTTCTAACCCCGATATTCCCGCGCCTGAAGTCGTCAGCGATCCGTAATAGTTATACGAGAAGGTATGCATATAGTCATTCCAAATAGCAATGAGACAGGGTTGTAGGGGCAGGTTTAACCCTATCCCCCATTTCCCATCCATAACTTCGGTAAACCTGCCCCCACCCTAACCAATTTGATAGGTGACCAGGGACTCGAACCCTGAACCAAGAGATTAAGAGTCTCCTGCTCTACCGTTGAGCTAGTCACCTAGATGCCGTCGAGTCCTGACCTACGATTATAAGCGATCGCCAAAACTGAAGCAACATTAAGGTAACTCCACGGAGGTCGGTTTAGCAATATGGGGCAATCCCCAGCCTAATTTTTCCCGTAGAATGCGGAAGAATTCCGTAGACTGTAGACGAACAAACCGGGCACGATAGGGGGCTTTTTCAACCACTACCTCATCTTCAGGAGAAACATAACAGCCTCCATTACCATCAACCACCATCACTAACCGATTGGGATAGACGGGATAAATCGTTACTGGATCGCTATCATTAAAGATCAGAGGGCGTGAGGCTAAGGAATGGGGGCAAATGGGCATCAGTTGCAACACAGGCACTCCCGGCGTTACGACAGCTCCTCCTGCACTCAGGGAGTAGGCCGTTGAGCCGGTAGGAGTGGAGACAATAACCCCATCAGCCGCCATATCCACAGGGGCATGATGACCAATTTTAATTTCAAAATGGCACATACTCGTCAGAGGCTCTCGGTGTAGTACCATTTCGTTTAAGCATAGAGCTTCCCAGACACTAGGACGTAGGGACTGGCCTCCACTAGCCGGATTTTGAGAATGATTGTTATAGACGCGCACCGTTAACATCGTGCGGTCTTCTATGCTGTAGGTGTCATTCTCCAGTTGCTCGATCGCTTCTGAAAGATGATTAATGTAAGTTTCTGTCAGAAAGCCCATATGACCTGTATTGACAGTTAACATGGGAATCCCACAAGGAGCCACTTGTCGAGCAGCAGAAAGCACCGTACCATCGCCACCTAGGACGATCGCCACTTTCATCTGTGAATTAAATTCTGGGGGAACCACATGATCGATAGGAGTACGACAGATGGGACGATCCGGATGGGAATATCCCAATATTCCCCCTGCACCTGTCGCCAGTTTCACGCTCCATCCCCGTTGGAGCAGTTGCTGTTCTAGTTCTTCTGCGACTCGACAGGCAGTTGGTTTTATGTCGTTGTAAATAATCCCAGCTTCGGGCACGCTAATACCAGTATTGAGAAGGTTTTCTAATGATTCGTTTAAGGATTGTACTTCACAGGGGTTCAATCCTGCACCCTAATCTAGGGTTTTAGGAACCGGATTTAAAGGGGCTTCTACGTTTTTTGCTTTTCTGCTTCATTTTATCGCGCTCGTATTCGACTTCTTTGAGTTTTTTCAGAATACGGCTAAAGTATTCCTGCATATAGGAGTCTAATGTGGTGGTGTCTTTGGGGTCAAGGCCAAACACACTATAGACTTCATCCATGGGGGCGATCAGTGGCTCTCCATTGGCTTGAACTTCTGCAAAGGCTAGGCGATCGCTAATATTCCATGTCCATTGGAAAAATTGAGTGATGCGACGCACGGCACGCAACAACCCGATCGGCATTCTGGAAACCCTAGCTTGTCGTCCAGAGAGTCTTTCGCACAGAGCAATAATTTCATCCCCGCTCCATGCTTTTGTCCCCACGAGAGGAAAGGTGCGCCCTTCGGTTTCCGGTACACTCAAGGCCCGCACGGCAAATTTAGCGATATCCTGGGTATCCATATAGGCAACCGGTGAAGATTTGCCCATCACCCAAACTCCCTGTTGATCGAGAATGGGAATAGCATATTGGGGAATCAGTCCCTGCATAAAACCGGCTAACTGAAAAATCGTGTATTTCAGCTCTGCCTGTTTTAAGAACAGCTCTGTACAGTGCTTGATTTGCATCAACGGCACTTGGGGATATTGATCTGCATCCAGGATCGAGAAAAATAGGTAGCGTTCAATACCAGCTTCTTTGACCGCTTGAATCAGGGAGACTTTTGCTTCCCAGTCTACTTCTTCCATACTGAGAGAGTCTGTAGGGCGGGAGGTGGCTGCATCAATTACGGCCGTGACTCCTTCAAGGGCTTTTTTTATACTTTGCGGTTGACATAAATTCCCTGGGGACAGTTCGGCTCCTCGTTCCTTGAGAAACCCGGCTTTTTGAGGATTACGCACTAAACAGCGAACCGAATAGCCTTCTTCTAAGGCGCGGAAGGTGATCTGCCTTCCCAGTGTGCCTGTGGCTCCAACAATTAATAAGGTCATTGATATATTTTAAAAAACGTTAACTTTTTATAAGAGTCTATCAGAAAACTTCAAGAATCTTGACATTTACTCATGATTTTTCTGGATTTCGGCAGAAATGCCTGTGGCTTTTGTCCAATACGGATGGATATTAAGAAGGCGGGGAGGCTCCCCCGCCAAGGATTAGAGGTTACAGCCATTTGCTGTAAACTTGAGTTAAGCTACCTCAGATTAGCCTTCAACGCTATCCTGAATTTTCAGCAGTAGGAAGCCTAAACCTAGGCCCACCATGATTAAACTGGAAGATAAGAGTGCGGCATTAAAGATTTCAGCGCCCATGGTTTAATTACTATCCTTATAAGGTGAATGGATCATTAGGTTGATTGTAGAACAGCGAATGGGGAATGGGGAATGGGAGAATGGAAGCAATTCTAGTTATCCATGATCCAAAACTATGACTCACCGTTTAGCGATTACCCTCGGCGATCCGATGGGGATTGGGCCGGAAGTGATTTTGAAAGCTCTGGCTGATGCTCACCTTCACGAGCAGATTCAGATTACGGTGGTTGGGTCTGAGTCTATTTTGCGCGACACTTACAGTCGTTTAGCTCCCCAAGGACAACCCTTGGCCGATCCCGATCGCCTCTCGATTGTGGATATTCCCCTACCCGATGAGGTCGCCAATAACCTGACATTAGGTGTAGGAAACGGGGCCAGTGGATGGGCCAGTTTTGCCTATTTAGAGGAGGCCATTTCCCAAACGCTTCAGGGCCACTTTCAAGGAATTGTCACTGGCCCCATTGCCAAATCAGCCTGGAAAGCGGCTGGATACCATTATCCGGGACAAACTGAGCTTTTGGCCGAAAAATCGGCAACAGAACAATTTGGGATGCTGTTTGTGGGGCGATCGCCCCATACCCAATGGCAATTGATTACTTTGTTAGCAACCACTCACATTCCCCTGGCAAAAGTTCCAGAAATCTTAACATCCACTCTCATAAACCAGAAGCTACAATTGTTAGTTAACGTATTGCGCGACCAATTTGGTCTTGCCCAACCTCGTATCGCGATCGCCGGACTTAATCCCCATAGCGGTGAGCAAGGGCAACTCGGTACTGAAGAGATTGATTGGATCATTCCCTGGCTAGAAGCGTCTCGCCAGACCTATCGAGATCTCACCCTAGATGGGCCAGTACCACCAGACACCTTATGGGTTAAACCCGCTCAAGCGTGGTATGACTCCTCGTTTGCTGCCCAAACCCATGATGCCTACATCGCACTTTACCATGACCAAGGATTAATTCCCGTGAAAATGATGGCCTTTGATCGAGCAGTGAACACCTCTATTGGTTTGCCCTTCATTCGCACATCCCCCGATCACGGAACGGCTTTTGATATTGCAGGCCAAGGACTTGCCCATGCTACCAGCATGACGGCTGCCATTCAACTAGCCACTGAACTGGTTTACCAGAAAAGTGTTATTGGTTGATGACTTTAGCAAGATATCTTAATATAATTAGAGGCGATATAGCGTAAGAATAGAAAAAGTTCAGTATTCAGGAATACAGAACTTAAGTTAAAATCCAATGGATGGCGATCGAACGCCTATCTCCTAATCGTTGTCAGACACAATCCTTGCAAACATCAAGAGGGTGAACATGCTTCAATCTATTCGTTATTCCTTAAATATGATTCAAGACGAGGCCCGCAGCCTCGTGCAAAACGGAACGATCAGCCGTCAGCAACCGATTTATGTTCTTTGTAAATATATTCCCGCCCGTGAATGGGGGTATGTAGAGTGTGAACTAGAAAACGGTAATTTCTTACTTAGAGACCGGATTGGAGACCTCTTAGGACGTGAAGAATGGGATAATGACTAGAATTTCAAGCCAAACGAGGGGATGAAATCACTCACATGCACTCATCCCCTCGATCATCTCAAGAACTCTAACTCTCTTCCTGTCGCAATTTCTCTAACTCAGAGCGTAAAGTCGCAATTTGCGTCGTCAGTTCTTCGATTTCTGCTTGTGGATCTGAAGCAGAGGGTGTTTCCAGTTCTCCATCAGACTCAGCATCAGCAGCAGTCTCAGAAGAATTCTCCTTTTGTTTCATCAAATTATCTACAAAATTGCGAGCTTCTTCTTCCGTGATTTTTCCTTTTTCTGACCATTCTTGAGTCAGATCTGCTAATTCTTGGGTCAGTTTGCGCCAACTTTCTTCCCGTTTCTGTGAATCTTGCAGAACTTCGGCAAAAGAAGCCGTTGCCCCGAGGGTCACATGAAAGCTTTGTTGTAACAGTTGCACTAAGGTTTCAGAATTCATATTCTTGTTTTAGGCTTGAGGATATGGGCTGATCATTGCCCTGATTCTACTCTAAGATCCTAGAATATGTCTGAGCGACCCATTTATCTTGACTCCCATGCCACTACACCAGTCGATGGACGGGTGGTGGAGGCCATGTTGCCCTACTTCACGGAGCGCTTTGGCAATCCGGCTAGTATTACCCACGCCTATGGGTGGGAAGCCGAAGCAGCCGTTAGCCGTAGCCGAGAGCATTTAGCCCAAGCTATTGGCAGCACTCCAGAAGAAATTATCTTCACCAGTGGAGCCACCGAAGCCAACAATTTAGCCATCAAGGGCGTAGCTGAGGCATACTTTAGCAAAGGTCGCCATCTGATTACTGTTACCACTGAACATAATGCTGTTTTAGATCCCTGTGAGTATCTGAAATCATTGGGGTTTGAAGTCACTTATTTGGGAGTCGATGCTCAAGGATTAATCAATTTAGAAGCCTTAAAATCAGCCATTCGCGAAGAGACTCTCTTAGTTTCTGTGATGGCGGCCAATAATGAGATTGGGGTGATTCAGCCTTTAGCTGAAATTGGCCAAATTTGTCGCGATCGCCAAGTGCTATTCCACACCGACGCAGCCCAGGCCCTGGGTAAAATTCCCCTGAATGTCCAGGACATGAACATCGACTTAATGTCCCTAACTGCCCATAAACTCTACGGCCCCAAAGGGATTGGAGCCTTATACGTCAGGCGACGCAACCCCAGAGTCAAACTCGCTGCCCAGATGCACGGAGGCGGCCATGAACGGGGACTGCGATCGGGAACCCTTTATACTCCTCAAATCGTTGGTTTTTCTGAAGCCGTGCGTCTAGGCATGGCAGAACAAAACACCGAAGCCAAACACTTAACCCAACTTCGAGAACAACTTTGGAACACCTTAAGTTCCCTAGACGGCATTCACCTCAATGGTCACCCCACCCAAAGGTTACCCGGTAACCTCAATGTCAGTGTAGAAGGGGTAGACGGCTCCGCATTGCTGTTAGGATTACAACCCGTCGTCGCCCTCTCCTCCGGTTCCGCTTGTACCTCCGCCAAAATCTCCCCCTCTCATGTGCTTCTAGCATTAGGCCGAGAAGAAAAACTCGCCTATGCTTCCGTAAGATTCGGTATTGGCCGGTTCAATACTGAGTCAGAAATCGAGCAAGTTGCCCAACATTTCATTTCCACTGTCACAGCATTACGCAAAGCCTTATAGCGCTTCGCGCTGTATAGCTAGTCTAAATGAATTGTGCCACTGGAAATACCCTCTTCCTATATCCCTCTCCCAGTGGGAAAGCGACTTCTGCTCCCCTTCTCCCTTCGACTTCGCTCCCTTCGGCTACGCTCCCTTCGACTTCGCTCAGGGCAAGCAGGGCAAGCAGGACAGCGCCCTTCGACTTCGCTCAGGACAGCGCCTGCGGGAGAAGGGGTTGGGATGAGGGGCAGTCGCTATATACAGCGCAAAGCACCCTCTCTGGGGGAATGGGGGAGTGAAATACATGCTCAATCGAGCGAGCAAGCTATTCTGTCTCTCTTTAAAAACTGCCTTTAATGTACCGAATAACAGCAAAAACTGCCGTATTTCGAGTTTGAGCCAATGCGGATGAAAGGACTTGAACCTTCACGTCGCGAGGACACTAGAACCTAAATCTAGCGCGTCTACCAATTCCGCCACATCCGCATAATTAGGTTTCACAATCTCTTATTGTAGCAGAGACCCATTCAAATGTCTAGCTTAATTTTCAAGCAGAGCAGAAAAAGGGAGCCTCATGGCTCCCTTTGTTGTTCTATAGTTCAATTCGGAGGAAATCTGACTACCTTACCCGATAGATACCTTGTTTCAACAGGACGTAAACCTAGGCATTCTTGCGGCGCTTGGCAGCAACGACCAGACCACCAATGGCAGCTAAACCGAGGAGAGCGGAAGGCTCAGGAACATCAACGGGGTCGGGGTTGGGAGTGCCGACGGTGAATTGGTAGTTGCGGGTGAAGGAGAAGCCATCACCGGCATCAACCACACCAGAGGCATAGGACCCTTTATCAAATGCACCTGCGGAACCAGGAGTACCAAAGCTGTAGGCATAATCCCAGTTTGTACCGCCATCTAAGCTGTATTTAACGACTTCACTAGCCATCATTTTGGATAAGAGGCCGTACATTGGGTCAGTTACCTCAAGATCTAGACCACTAGCGAAGTTGTTATGACCGGCTAATTCAAAGGAGTATTCGCCATTGTTACTGCTAACAGATTGGATGTTGGGGTCGCTCAGACGCTGAAAAACACCCATTGTTTCTAAAGCTCCTACCATTACATTGGCATTGGATGCGTCTAAACTACCAGCAGCCGCAATAGCGTTCAACTGAGCCGTGTAATTGCTATAAAGCCCGTTATACCAAGTAGTTCCCAATCCGCCAACCCAGTCAGCCGCACCCACGGAACCAAACATGATGCTGCCGTCGGTGAAGTTAGCGGTTAAGGTTGAGGCGGTTTCATTTCCCCAGCCGTAGTCAATGTTGTCATCGAGTTCAACGCTACCGGCACTTCCGAGAGCATCGATAATGGCTGCGCTACCGTTACTACCGGAGAGTTGGACTTCTGTTCCACTAATTTGTTCAAATACGCGAACATCTCCAGTTGTGCTGACTCCGGTTAAAGTACCGGCGAAGGCGGGAGCGCCAAGGACGCTAACACCAGCGACGACGGAAGCACCCATAGCGATTTTTTTAATACTGTTAAACATAATCTTACTCTCCTAGAACTTTTGAGTGTGTTAGCTTTCTTGGTCGGTGTTCAGGTTGTTTGGAAGTGGCTTTCCTTTCAACTGATGCCTATCTTAAGCTGCTGTTTGGGGAAGGGATGTGACGGAGTTCACTTGAGTAACGTGATTGTTATTCTTTGAAAAAACCCTTTTCTTCCCAGAGCAGGGGATAGGTGAGTTGGCGAAAGCTGTTTCCGTTCAACTTGTTCTTATCATAGCCTGAAACCCTTGCCCTGTGGTGAAGTTACGATGAAGATTCCATCAAGTTTCTATAAAGTTTTCCAGGGCATTCAGATTCAATTTTCCGTATTTTTACGATCGCAGAAACTCACCGATCCGAGTGGCTGCCTGTTGCAGTATGTGGGGGTCGTGAACTAGGGCAAAACGGACGAAACCCTCACCATTGGGGCCAAAACCGGCTCCAGGGGAGGCGGCTACCCCTGTGGTTTCTACGAGTTTGGTGCAGAAGTCAACTGAGTGTTTTTCCCATTTTTTCGGTAGTTTCGCCCAGACGAACATGGTGGCGGCGGAGGGAGAAATAGTCCAGCCTATGTCGTCCATGGCACGAATAAAGGCATCTCGGCGCTGTTGGAAGCGGTTAATTGTGATCTGGATATGGGTTTGGGAGCCTTGGAGTGCGGCGATCGCCCCATTAAAAATCCCCTGGTACTGATTAAAGTCTACGACTGCCTTAACCTGCCGCAGTCCGGCGATCAGTTCAGGATTCCCAATGGCATAACCGACGCGAAACCCGCCCATACTATAGGTTTTGGACAGAGAGAAGAATTCGATGGAGATGACTTTATCTGGGTCTGCTTGCAGGACGGAAGGGGACGCAGGTTTGCCATCAAAGACGAATTCGGCATAGGGGGCATCATGAATCAGGGCGATATTGTGGCGCAAACAGAGATCGACGGCTTCTTTGAAGAAGGAGAGGGGAGCAGTAGCGGAGGTGGGATTATGGGGATAGTTCAACACCATCATCCGCGCTTTGTCTAAGACGGAGGCAGGAATATCGCTAAAGTTGGGTAAAAATCCGTTCTCTTCGCGCAAGGGCAAGGTGTAGAGTTCGCCCCCAGCAAAGTAAACGCCGCCATAGTGGGAGGGATAGCCTGGATCGAGAAGGATGGCGATATCTCCAGGGTTGAGGATGGCTAGGGGAAGGTGAGCGGTTCCTTCTTGGGAGCCAATAAGGGCGAGAACTTCGGTTTCTGGATCGACAGGAATGTTGTATTTATCGGTATACCATTGAGCGCAGGCTTGCCGAAAGGGGAGGGTACTGTTGAAAAGCTGATAGCCATGGGTGCGGGTATCGGGAAGGGTTTGGGCGATCGCCTCTATCACCTGGGGTGCGGTAGGTTGATCGGACGATCCCAAGGATAAATCAATCACTTCTAAACCAGCAGCTCTGGCTTTGCCCTTGCCGCGATCCATTTCAGCAAAGACATTATGTTCAAAGGATTTGAGGCGATCGGCGAAACGAATCATGGGACAGGGAATGGGGAGATGGGGAGATGGGGAGATAGGGGGAAGGGTTACAGGTGGGGTTCAATCATTGCGACTAATTTTTGTTTCGTCACTGCTCCTTCGTCAGAAGCGGTTAGTTCTCCTGATTTGAATAGGCGCAGTCCGGGAACTCCTTCTACAGCGTAGGTTTTCACGGATTCTGGATTGGGATCTACTTCCATTTTGACGACTTTTAGGCGATCGCCATATTCGCTGGCAATTTGATTAATCGAAGGACTCACTAAGCGACAGGGGCCGCACCAACTTGCCCAAAAGTATACCAGGACAGGTTGAGAGGCTTTGAGGACTTCAGATTCAAATTGAGCGTCGGTAATCGTAATCGGGGTACTCATAAGCAATCAGATAAACAGTTGAGACCAGTTCTGGAAGACCCATTTTAGGTTAGCTTAGGTTATTATACCCTGATTCGGGACTTTCCCTTTACTCAACTAATTTTAAGCGATAGCGATCGCTCAGGCGGTGATGACAGACTTAAATTCTGAAGCCTTGCTATTGTAAGCTATTGCCTATTGCCTATTGCCTATTGCCTAGCGCGAAGCGCTCTAATTTCCATGAATCCTATTTTTGCTTCTGAGCTGAATACTTTTACAGAAGAGACTTCTATCCGGATGATCCAAGCGATCCAAGAGGAGGCGATCGCCACTCCCTTAAGTCCTGAACCTATTATGAGCGCCTATGTGCATCAGGGCAATGGGGGGACTCCGATTGTTTTATTACCGGGGTTTGATAGTTCTCTGCTAGAATTTCGGCGCTTACTTCCTCTGTTAGCTCAACATCAGGAGACTTGGGCGATCGATTTATTTGGGTTTGGCTTTACGGAAAGACGGCCCGATTTACCCGTAAACCCAGAGGCGATCAAGACTCATTTATACTCCGTTTGGCAAACCCTGATTCAAAAACCAGTAATTTTAGTCGGTGTTTCCATGGGAGGCGCAACGGCGATCGATTTTAGTCTGAGCTACCCCGAAGCCGTAGAACAGTTAGTCTTAATTGATAGTGCCGGATTTGCCAACGGTCAAGCCATCACCGCTAAATGGTTAAAACCCCTGGTCTATGGAGCCGCTAACTTCCTGCGTCAATCTTGGGTGAGGCAGTCTGTAGCCGTCCAAGCCTATTATGACCGCAAATGGGCTTCTGTGGATGCTCGGCTCTGTGGAGCGCTGCATTTAAAGATGCCCTATTGGACAGAAGCCATGGTTAGTTTTACCCTCAGTGGTGGCTACAATAACATGGCGAATAAAGTAGAGAAAGTGACTCATCCGACACTGGTTTTATGGGGAGAAGGCGATCGCATCCTCGGCACTGCTGATGCTGCCAAATTCGAGAAGGCCATCCCCCAGGCTAAACTGATTTGGATCGAGCGATCGGGCCATACCCCCCACTTAGAGCAACCGCAAAAAACCGCCGAACTGATTTTAGAACACTGTAGCCAACCCTCCTTGAAACTATGAGTAAACTAGAAAAACTCATTAAAACAAAGTGAAGATATTACAATTTATCAATCTCAACTGGACTTTGGTACGGGGAAACTATACTTGCTACGAGTTTTTATTAACATTACTGTCGATCCCCAACTGGTAGTTACAGTTTATCGCACCAGTAAAATTCAAAAATATTGGAGGAACCCATGAAAATCAAATACGATCGCCAAGTTGATATCCTACGCATCACCTTTAAAGAAGCAATGATTACCGAAAGTGACGAAGAAACACCCGGTATGATCCTAGACTTCGATGAGCATGGTAATGTGGTCGGGATCGAGATCCTGCAAGCCTCTCAGCACATTGATAACCCTGAAGGCATAGAATACAGTATCAGTCCATCAATACTGATATCGTCGAAACTAACATGAGTCAGGCTCAAACTATAGCTAGTCTAAATGAGTTGTGCAACAGGAAATGCCCTCTCCCTAATCCCTCTCCCACGGGAGAGGGACTTCTGCTCCCCTTCTCCCTTCGACTTCGCTCAGGGCAGCGCCTGCGGGAGAAGGGGCTGGGGGATGAGGGGCAGCTATTACATAACTCATTTAGGTTTGCTATATCAATCCAAGCATCCCATAAAAAACAATGACTGAATCCCTATTAGAACGTATTTCCATCGATCCTCACCTCTGTCATGGTAAACCCTGCATCCGAGGATTGCGTTACCCTGTGGAATTCTTGCTTGAGCTGCTCAGTTCCGGTATGACTCATGAAGAAATCTTGACTGACTATGATGATTTAGAAGAAGGGGATATTTTAGCGGTACTCTTGTTTTCAGAGCAGGAGGTGATTGTGTCATGGATGAGCTAGAACAATATCGGACGGTCATCAAAACACTGTTGTCGGAATTTACCACTCGTCAATATGCTAATCCTGATATCTTAGAACTTCAAAATAAAACCGTATTTGACACCACTCAAGACCATTATGTTGTCATGTCCGATGGCTGGAACAAGAATGGTTCTCGTATCCATGGCTGTTTGATGGATATTCAGATTATCAATGGTAAAATTTGGATTCAACTCGATGGTACAGAATACGGTATTGCCCTCGATTTAATGGAGGCGGGAATTCCCCAAGATAGGATTGTCTTGGGATATAAAGAACCCTCCATTCGCCCCTATACTGGATTTGCGATCGCTTAACAAGATTAAGCCGCAAACCTTGCAAGATCATCTGAACATAAACTATCTCATTACAGGGTATACGGTGGCGATCGCCCCAACTGTAATAAAATAGAGTATCAATCCTACTCAAACCCTCTCTTGTCGTGACGCGCCAACCCCACGATCAATTTGCCAAGCAGTACCTAAAAGAACTGCTCGAACCCCTGGGATTCGTAGAAATTAGTCGGGAAATTCCAGGGGAAACTCTGGCTATTGACCTGATTTTTGAGCCATCCCCTAAACCGCCAAACAACCCTCCAGCCTTGGGTTTACTCTCTCAAC
>NZ_JAQOSO010000090.1 GCF_030068505.1 Roseofilum capinflatum BLCC-M114 | reverse complement strand
ATCCTTAGATGAGGAGTTGGTGGAAACCGAAGAAGATCCGTTTGCGGGTGAAGAATCCTTAGATGAGGAATTAGTGGTTACGGAAGAAGATCCGTTTGCGGGTGAAGAATCGGTAGAAGAGGAATTAGTGGAAACGGAAGAAGATCCGTTTGCAAGTGAAGAAACTTCAGAAGAGGAATTAGTGGCAACGGAAGAAGACCCATTTGCGAGTGAAGAAACTTCAGAAATGGAAGGATTGTGGGAGGAAGAAGAATCAGCAGAAACACCGGTGTTTGAAGAATCCTTAGATGAGGAGTTGGTGGAAACCGAAGAAGATCCGTTTGCGGATGAAGAAACTTCAGAAATGGAAGGATTGTGGGAGGAAGAAGAATCAGCAGAAACGCCGGTGTTTGAAGAATCCTTAGATGAGGAGTTGGTGGAAACGGAAGAAGATCCGTTTGCGGGTGAAGAATCCTTAGAAGAGGAATTAGTGGCAACGGAAGAAGACCCATTTGCGGGTGAAGAAACTTCAGAAATGGAAGGATTGTGGGAGGAAGAAGAATCAGCAGAAATGCCGGTGTTTGAAGAATCCTTAGAAGAGGAATTAGTGGAAACGGAAGAAGATCCATTTGCAGGTGAAGAAACTTCAGAAACAGAAGGATTGTGGGAGGAAGAAGAATCAGCAGAAATGCCGGTGTTTGAAGAATCCTTAGATGAGGAGTTAGTGGCAACGGAAGAAGATCCGTTTGCGGATGAAGAAACGTCAGAAACGGAAGAATTGTGGGAAGAGGAAGAATCAGCAGAAATGCCGGTGTTTGAAGAATCGGTAGAAGAGGAATTAGTGGTAATGGAAGAAGATCCGTTTGCCAGTGAGGAATCGGAAGATCTTCTCACGGATGAATCCCAAGAATCGTTATGGGAAAAAATAGAAGAAGCGGAGGGAGATCCGTTTGGAAGTTCAGAGCAAGAGTCCTTGGATATTCCCCAAGTATCAGAGGAACAAGAAGCAGAAATTTTAAGTGAGTTTGAAACGGATACGATGTCAGAGACGATCTGGAATGATCCAACCTCTTCTGAGGAATTATCTGGGGAAACAGAAGAGTTACTCGATGTATTTGCAGAAGAGGAAGTGCAAACGCCTTTGGAGGTTCCGGATTTTTCTGCGGGTGTGACTGAGGAGCAGGAGGTGGAAGAAGAGGGAGAAGAGGATCTGTTAGATGTTTTCGGGGATACGGAGGAGTTAGATTTTCCGTCTGTTGATGAGGAAACTGTAGAGGCTGAAGATCCGGCTCAAGCTCGATCGCGCAGGGATGCGGAAGCTGTGAAGGAAATTGAAGCAGATATGGGGGATCTATGGGAGGATTCACCTGTTAGTCATACTGCACCGACGGTGGTGGAGCCAGAGTCGGAAGAAATGATTGACGAATTTGCCCAAGAGGGGTTAGATTCCTCTGGGGAGTCAGCTCAAGATTCAGTCTTGGATCAGTCAGATGGATTAGATGATCTGTTGTCTGAGGATTGGGAGACAGAGGAGGAGGCGATCGCCCCTGCGGCCACGACAGAAGAACTGATGTTAGAAGAGGAGGATGAGGTTGACCCCTTAGCAGATTTGTTTGCTGATGAAGAAGAGGCCGATCCGTTTGGCGAGTCTCTAGACTCATTTGAGCAATCAACTCAAGAAGAATCAGAACTCTTTGATGATATGGATGAAGATCCGTTTGCTGATTTAGAAGATCCTTTTGAGGACAAAAAATCTTAGAATTAGAGTTCTCTGTCGGCTTAGAGATCCTCTAGCCTAGTCGATCTATACTTTATTTCAATAGGAGTGAAATAGTTATGCCCGATTCAACTGAAATAACGCCCCCCCAGAATGGGCAATCAACAGAAACCTCTGGTCTTCAGCGCCGGTTTAGTGATTTTGTGATTGGGTTGGGCGAAGTTCTGACCGATATGACGGCTTTGGAAGTGAATACGATGGTGGTGGCTCAGATTACGGGGAGCAAGTTTGTCCCCCAAGAAGCCTATCGTTATATTTATGAGATTCCAGAGCATGAGGGGGATGAACAGTATTTTTATGAGCGTAAAATTCCGCCAGCTCTTTACCATCGCTATTATGGATTGCGTCGTAAGATGTTGATGGAGTATCGCCAGGTACTCAATAGTCCAACGAATGATTTATTCGATGCTCAAGAGCGACTGCCGAACCCGGACGATCCCAAGGATGAGGAAAAGCTACAAAATTTGCTCTCGAATGGACGTTTTTTACGGGGTTTGCGTAAACTGCTAGAACTGAAAGCTGCTTTAGATAGTCAAGATCTCAGTTCTGAATCAACGGATATTATTTATGCCCAAACGGTGATGCAGCTTGATGGGGATATTATTAATCGCTACCATGAGCAACTGTTGGGTTTCGATCAAAAGGAATTATTGATCCAAATTCATAATGAGGGAGTGAGTTCTGGGGAGAGACAATGGCGCGGTTTGCTGGAGTTTATGGTAGGGATTGTGCAAGATATTCTGGAAAAAAGTACGGATGGACGGTTTAGATTACCGGCTGCTACATTTGTCAATCCTAATCGGTAGATGAGACTCCAAAGGAGAGTGTGTTTAAGTTTATCCGAAATACGGCAGATCGGGTGCGATCGCTGATCAATCCCCCAGAAACACCAGGAAGCTTGATTGCGCCTTGTATTCGAGCGGAGGAGGGGGAGTTTGTGTTTTATCTGAATCCGCCGATGCTGCGGCAAATTGAGGGGGTGAGGTTGGGGGGCGATCGCCTGATCATCCCTCCCCGTCAGTTGGCTCGGCTGCTAGTGGATCTGCGTCAATTGGTTGTGATTGATACAACAGCTTGGGGCACGATTCAATCGGCCTTGACCTTTAAAACCTTCTATGTGGGCAATGGGGGGAAACAGGGACAGTTTCTGTTGCGAACAGTGTTATCGCCCGATGGAGATATTATTAACCAAGTTGGACGGGAATTACTGAACAAACCGGAGTGTTTGCAGGTGGTTCAAAGTCATAATTGGTTGATTAATGAGCTGTTAAGTTTCTTGCAACTGAGAACGACTCAGTTGGTCGATCGCGTAGCCTGGGCGATCGCCATGCTCACCATCTGGATTCCTGATGCTATCTTGGTGATCAGAAACCTGCTCGTCATTCTTCAAGATCCGGGGGTTTTGCAAGAAGTCCTCATTCGGGGGCTGCTTTGGGTGGTTTTACCGGCAGTCATTGGCACATTCCTAGGCTTTTGGTTCCGGGACTGGTTAATTCGGCGAATGATGACAACGCTTCCCCGACTCAGTTCTTGGGCCCTGCGAGAACTATTTACTTCTCGACCGACGTTAACCAAACGCATTGCCCAACAAATTTGGGGACAATTCGGGGTTTGATTGAGTAATCAGTTTTTCCCCTTACCAATTATATCAAGTCCGGTTATTCATGTCCGCGAAGCGGAAACACCATAATTAAAAGTCTAGGGAGCGAGACGCTCCCACTCCAGAATATCAAGGTATTCCAGGAGTGCGGGCATCTTGCCCGCTTGTCTTTTCCCATTCACCGGACTTGATATTACCCATTACCCATTACCCATTACCCATTACCCATTACCCAATCTGTGTCTGAAAGTACGATCGATATTCTGATTCTCTCCAATGGGCCGGGAGAATTAACCACTTGGGTGCGTCCAGTGGTCAAAGAAATTCGCCAAGCTTTAGGAGTCGATAACAACAGGGTTCGCATCTCGGTGGTGTTGTCTCCCTGTCCGAATGCGAGTGGTTCGGAAACCCAGATGGCGGCTGCTTGGCCAGAAGTGAACCGGGTTCAAGGGCCGGAAGATTTTATTCCTTTTCTATTGTCGGGCAAAACGGCCCAAAATTGGCCCTGGAGCGATCGCGGTTTAGTCCTATTTCTCGGTGGCGATCAATTTTTTACCCTCATGTTGGGCAAGCGGTTGGGCTATCGCACCCTAGTTTATGCGGAATGGGAGGCCCGATGGCAGCCTTGGATCGATCGCTTTGCCGTCATGAATCGGCAAATTTTGGCCAAGGTAAAGCCTTCTTTAGCCCATAAATTTACGGTTGTAGGGGATTTAATGGCAGACTCAGCCCAGTATGTCTCAACATCAGAGTATCCCGTTAACGGGGAGTTAATTGCCTTGTTACCGGGGTCAAAACCCGATAAGTTACGGCCGGGAGTACCGTTTGCTTTGGCGATCGCCCAATTAATCCATCAACAGCGCCCGCAAACCCAGTTTATCATTCCCGTTGCCCCGACTCTGGATGTTCAAACCTTAGCCCAATTTGCCAATTCCCAATTCAATCCTACCTTGCACCATTGGCCCACCGGAACAGCAGAATTAATCGAAACCGGATCTAAACCGCGCCTAAAAACCCCTAGTGGCTTAGAAATTGACCTCTGGATGACGTTTCCGGCCTATGAAGTCCTGACTCAGTGCCAACTGTGCATCACGACGGTGGGCGCAAATACCGCAGAATTGGGGTCTTTAGGCATTCCCATGATCGTCTTATTGCCCACCCAACAACTAGATGCGATGCGGAGTTGGGATGGTATTTGGGGAATTTTGGCTCATTTACCCGCAGTGGGTTCGAGTCTGGCTAAGGCAATGAATAAGGTGATTTTGTCCTGGAAACAACAGCGAGGGGAGTTTTTTGCCTGGCCCAATATTTGGGCAAAAGAGATGATCGTGC
This sequence comes from Roseofilum capinflatum BLCC-M114, assembly GCF_030068505.1. NCBI lineage: Bacteria > Bacillati > Cyanobacteriota > Cyanophyceae > Desertifilales > Desertifilaceae > Roseofilum > Roseofilum capinflatum. The sequence continues at coordinate 8,626 of NZ_JAQOSO010000090.1, read as the reverse complement.
CGGAATGGGTGGGACATTTAGAGGCTGAAGCCGTTGCCCAGCAAGTGATTGAGTATTTAGAGCATCCAGACCAGTTACAGGCAATGCGCGATCGCCTCGCCAGGGTACGCGGAGAGACCGGAGCGGCGGCAAAACTGGCTCAGATGGCGATCGAAGAATTACAGCACCATGGGTAATGCGGGTAAGTATTCTGTCAGGTGAAAGGCATCTACCCCTAGAGCGGTGCGCTCTTGAGCCGCTAAAATTCCCGCTTGCGCGTGCCACCAGGTGGCAGTTTGGATGGCGATTTCTGGGTCAAGTTGGGCAACCAAACCACCTAAAAGACCGGTGAGGACATCGCCACTGCCTCCTCTGGCAAGGGCTGGAGTGCTTTCGGGATTGAGGTAAACAGTTCCGGTGGGGCTACCGATGGCGGTTCTTGCCCCTTTGAGGAGGACGATCGCCCCGGTTTGTTGACTGGCTTCACGAACGGCTTGAATGCGGTCTAAATTGGGGTTAATTTGCGGAAAGAGGCGCTTAAATTCTCCGGCATGGGGGGTGAGGAGGGTGGGAGCCGATCGCCCCTTGAGCTGGGAAATACCGAGGTCAGAGAGGAGATTTAGACCGTCAGCATCGAGGATCAGGGGTTGGGAAGTCTGGAGAAGCGGGGGAAGAATGGAGGCGGCCGATCGCGTAATTCCGGGCCCGCAGGCGATCGCCTGATACTTATCCCAGTTTAGGGTATTGGGGAGTTCGGCGATCGCGCCGGTGTCGGTTTCTGGACAAGGAATAATTAGGGCTTCTGGGAGTTGGGGAACCAAGAGCGGTTTTAAGCTTTGGGGAACGGCGATCGAGAGCATCCCCACCCCAGAGGCGCGGGCCCCCAAACCGGTTAAAATGGCACTGCCTGCATATTCCTGGGAACCGCACACCAGTAGCAGATGACCGGCTTTATATTTATGGGAGAGGAGAGGACGGGGAAGGGGGAGACCGGCGATCGCCCGCTCCCCAGTAATGCGATAACATCGAGATGAATTGCCTAAAACCGCCTCAATATCCCCTAACGGAATATCAAAATCCACTAACTCCACCTTTCCCAAAAACTCAAGCGCCCCATCTTGCAAACAAGCCCTTTTCCACAGTCCCAAACAGAACGTATAATCCGCACGAATCGCACAACCGAGAACTTCCCCCGTATCTGTATGAATGCCAGAAGGCAGATCGATACTAAAAACCCGCCTTTTGGATTGATTAATCTGCGCCACTTGCTCCGCCAGATCTCCAGAAATGGGGCGCTCTAAACCAAATCCAAACAAGCCATCAATCAAAATCTCGCAACTTTGCAGCAACTCCTCTAAACTCAGCCAAGGAATACCCAAACTTTTCCCATATTCAGCATGACTCTGGGTCAATTCCTTTAACTTCGCCAACGGTTGAGTCACCGCCACATCATACCCTTGCAAGTACAATTCCCTGGCAATCACCAAGGCATCCCCACCATTATGACCCGGCCCCACCATTACACCCACTTTAGCCGAGGTTAACCCCAATGTTTCCGATTCCGCTATCATCCGGCGAGCCACCAACCCCGCCACCTTTTCCATCAGCGCTGCAACCGGCATTCCAGCAGCAAACAGGCGGTTCTCAATGGCTCGCATTTCGGCGGCAGTGACGACTACTTCAGAGATTTGGTTTTGGCGATCGCTCATAGTTTATTTAACCTGAGTCTGAAATTAAGACAAGAATATTACAGAAATTCTTGTTGCTATGGGACACATTCTGATCCCCCTTTCATGTCCGCTTGCGGAAAATCCCCCTCTTAAAAAGGGGGACTTTCTTTATTTCCCCCCTTTTTAAGGACGGCTAGGGGGGATCGCAAGGTACTCCTGCTCATCTTTAGAAAATCAGGCGATCGCAAAATCACCCAGTTTCCTCACATGAGGAGGATGAAAAGCTAAAACAATATCTGCCTTGGGAACGCCAAGTGTCAACAATTGCTCGACCACACTCTCTGCCATCCCATCAAAATGAATCCAGATTTTATCATCACGAATTTCCAGATGAACCAGAGTTCGATGGACTCGCTTTTTCCCTTCCCATCCCTCACTAACTAAGAGAAAATGATGGCGGTCGCGATCGACAATGGGGGTGTTTGTAATTTCAGCATTGACATAGTTAATTCTAGCATAATCATTGAAGATTCCTTCAATGTAACCGCCATATTTTTCGAGTTTTTTCAAGGTCAATGTTTCCATTGGACAATTTCCTCCTTTTCAGAATCAAAAACCATGAGTTTAATCGGATTATCCGCTAAAATAATTTGCACAATTTCTTCCTGAAAAAAATCCTCGTATGTCTCTGCACGAATGGCTAAATAGAGGGCGCGATCGGGTTGGGAACGCGCCATAAGGTTAGCATAAAGAATGTACTGTCCGAGCGCTTGTTCTAAATCTTTGACTAAAGAAGGACTGTTAAAGCTTTTTATTTCTACCGCTATTTTTTCTCCTTGGCGTTCTGCCATCAGTATTTTTTCGGCTGCCAAATCCACAAAAACATCTCGTCTGCCTGCCGTTAATGTCAACGGATCGTCAGTAATGACCCAACTGTCTTTTTCTAGAGCCACTCTCACTGCATTATGATAGATGTCTTTGGCCATTGTTGTACTGTGACAATACTATTTAAGTATACAGAACGATAAGAGCGATCGCCAGTTTCTCTACTCCTAGATCCTCCCATCCCCCCATCTCCTCAATGCATCAACAAATTCCGGTCATAAGGTGCTTCAAAATCCAAAATCGGCCCTTTGGGGACAATTCGCGTCGGATTAACATCCGGATGACTGCGATAATAATGGCGCTTAATATGGTCAAAGTTACAAGTTTCTGCCACTCCTGGAACCTGATAGAGTTCTTTCAGATAGTTCCATAAGTTAGTATAATCCGTAATATGATGGAGATTACATTTAAAGTGACCGTAATAGACTACATCAAAGCGTAATAAGGTCGTAAAGAAACACCAATCCGCTTGAGTAATGCGATCGCCGCATAGATAAGGTTGTTGTTCTAACACCTGATCCCAATGCTCCAAGGCATCAAACAGCTCCGTTAATCCTTGTTCATAGGCTTCTTGACTCGTCGCAAAACCAGCGCGATAGACTCCATTATTAATCGGTTGATAAATGGTATCCATCGTACCATCAATAACATCTCTTAATTCTTCAGGGTAAAATGTAACTGGACGTTGTGCAAATCGCTCAAATTCCGTATCTAACATGCGAATAATTTCCCGCGATTCATTATTCACAATTGTTTCCGTTTTCTTATCCCACAAAACTGGAACCGTCACCCGACCACTATAATTAGAATCGGCCTTTAAATAGACTTGCCACAGATAATCCGCCTGATTAATCATATCCGGAATACAGCCGGGAGATTCAGAAAACTGCCAACCATTTTGGTCAATTTCTGGATCGACCACCGATAAGCTAATGGCTGATTCTAATCCTTTGAGTTTTCTCATAATCGCCGTGCGATGGGCCCAAGGACAAGCCCAAGAAATATAGAGATGATAGCGCCCGGATTCTGCCTTAAATCCACTCGATCCATCAGCAGTAATTTTATTTCTAAACGTGGTTTGGGGACGGATAAAGTTTCCTTTTTGATCGGATTGTTCCCGCCGAGAAACCCATTGACCATCAACTAATAATCCTAAGCCCATAATTAATATTCCTTGTTTTTTAATGACACCCTTAGCAAAAAAATCAACCCTCAGTCATTTTGAGGATAAATACAAGCGAAACAAATAACATCAATCCGAACCAAACCAGTAATACGGTATTAAAGGTAGTGTGGAAATAACTGCAAGCGAACAAGACCAAGAAAAAGAGAACAACGGCAACTACTAAATAAGTTACCAATTGCCCTAGGCAGCCTTGAACTGATCCAGAAAAGTCATCATCTGGAGGTCTCATAGGCAGAAGAAGAATCGGTTTTAACGACCAAAGTAAACGCGAGCATTGCTTAACCCAGAATTATGTAAAAACGACATGACTTCTGCGGCTTCGCTGCGGTTAGCATAGGGGCCAACTGCAACATGCATTCCCCGACGAGACCGTTTAGCCATCACATTCACGCTATTAGGAATGATTTGCCGCACCTGATTAGCGATTACAGCAACATTATCTTGAGAGCCAGGAATGACTACATAATAGCCTTTATCCAAAACCACAGCAGGGTTAGGATTGATGGCATTGCTTGGGGGGGTTGGGGTGGGATAGGCTGGAGCAGGATAAGTTTGGCCACCGGCGAGAGTTTCCCCTTGTCGGGTCACTTCAGCTAAAATACCACGCGATCGCAACAGAGACAAACGCTCCTGAGCAGACGAGTTCAACCGAAAAGCACCAGCCTGAATCACTGTGCGGCCGTTCATTTGCCTCACAAAGGCATCGGGGACAATCCATTGCACTTGCTCTAACAAGAGGGGAGAATTGCCATTGACCACAACTTTATAGGGATAGGCATTGGCCGGTAAATAGGGTTGATTGGGATTACCGGGAATCGTGGGTATGGCATTACTGGGAGGAGGAGGGGGCAAGTTAATCGGTTGTGGTTGAATTACCGGTGGCGGTAAGATGAAGTCTTGGGCTTGAGCGCTAGGGCTGACTATTAATCCTAATCCCAAGCTTCCCAGAAGAATCGCCCAATTCAGTCTTGAATAGTGTTTTTGGTTGTTCATGGTGGGTTAAAAATGCAGATCCTCCGGATAAAGGAGGAGGTGTTACCTTAGAAGGGTACACAAAAATAATGCTTTTGTTCACCGTTAGCTAAGTGACCACCATGAAAAAGGTTGTCGTCGGACTCTCCGGAGGGGTAGATAGTTCTACTGCCGCAGCAGTTCTTCATCATCAAGGATACGATATTGTGGGCTTAACCCTTTGGTTGATGAAGGGGAAGGGACAGTGCTGCTCGGAAGGGATGGTGGATGCGGCGAAAATTTGCGAACAGCTTGGAGTGCCTCACCATATTGTGGATAGTCGCGAGTTGTTTGAGCAGAATATTATCGATTATTTGGTGTCGGGGTATCGGGAAGGAATTACGCCTCTACCCTGTTCCCAGTGTAATCGGGCGGTGAAGTTTGGCCCGATGATTAACTATGCAAAATCGGAGCTGGGGATTGATTATATTGCTACGGGCCATTATGCGCGAATTGCCTTTGATGAGCAGTCGGGACGCTATCAGCTCTTAAAAGCCATTGACCTGCAAAAAGATCAGTCTTATTTTTTGTATGATTTATCGCAAGAAATTTTGGCTTCTACGTTGTTTCCCCTGGGAGAAACGCCGAAAACGGAAACTCGTCGCCTAGCGGCTGAGTTTAATTTGACAACGGCGGAAAAACCGGAAAGTCAAGATTTATGCTTGGTGGAAGCCCATGGCTCGATGCAGTCGTTTTTGGATCAGTATATTAACCAGAAGACTGGGGATATTGTTGACCAAGGGGGCAAGGTTTTGGGCCACCATCAAGGGATTCATCATTATACGATTGGCCAACGGCGCGGCTTAGGCGTGGCCTATTCGGAACCGTTGTATGTGGTGGATCTTGACCCGGTGATGAATCGGGTGATTGTGGGAACTCGTGAGAGTGCGGCCGATCCAGAGTGTACGGTGAGTCGGGTGAATTGGGTGTCAATTGCGCCACCAGATAGTCCGATTCGGGCTGAAGTTCGGATTCGCTATCGATCGCAACCCGTGCCAGTAACGGTGGTTCCTTTACCGGAAAATCGGGTGCATTTGCGCTTTGATGAGCCGCAATTTGGGGTAACACCGGGACAAGGAGCAGTTTGGTATGAGGGCGATCGCCTCCTGGGAGGTGGTATCATTGAACGCAAGTCGAAAGGTTAGACGTTTTCTATAGCATGTTCATTGTATTCGTGTTCATGCCCTCTCCCTTTCATGTCCGCTTTGCGGAAAATCCCTCTCCCACGGGAGAGGGACTTTTTCCCCCTTCTCCCGTGGGAGAAGGGGGTAGGGGGATGAGGGCAACCGTTGACATAAGGGGCTAATGGTATGCCAAGTCAATCAGTAATATCCGAACATCTTTCACCTGAATTAGCACAAGTTTTCTTAGAGGGATTACCCGAAACCATTCGTGATGGACTGTTAATGCGAGCGCAACAAATGGACTATCCAGTGTGGGCAGTCATTGAAATGGCGATCGCCGGTTATCTCGATGAAGAGGCTTTATCCTTTACGGATTGTCAGCCTAAGCTAGACTAGCGGTTGGGTATGGGGGCGATCGCGAACGTGCTAAGAAACCGGGTTTCCTGGATAATAGATTACCTGTGCTGTACTGAGAATATTTTGGCGACGAATCCAGTTATCACTGTCAATGACTGAGGATTTTTCAATCAAGTCCACCGAGCGATCGAGCCAATCTTCCAATTGATATTGTATCTTCACCAAATCCATTAAACTCATCTGAGAACGAAACTCATTGTCAAAGACAACCAACAGATCGATATCGCTATCTGGGTGAAAATCTTCTCGGAGAATCGAGCCAAATACAGAGATTTCCACAATACCCGACTGCTGGCAAAAATCAGCCAGTTGTTCTCCCGTAATTCCTAGGCGCTCATCAAGCAGGCGATCGCCGATTTTCCGACTCATTAACCTCTTGCCTTTAGATTCAACTTGACTGTAGTTGATGATAACCCAAAACTTCCAAATAGCTCAGAGCTGACACCGCAGGAGAGTTTTCAGCGATCAAGGTTCGTAACTCATCATATTCTGGCTGTGCAGAATAGATAATAATATTGCTATCCAACAGCATAATTTATCGCTCTGGTAATGAACGATCTTCTCTTGTTTCTCTCTGCCACAGAATGGGGTCGAGATGCTCTAATCCAGGTTCATTGGCTAGATTTTCCAAGATTTCAGCCATTCTCTGACCTCGTGTTTTAGAGTTAACTTTAGGAGTGCGATCGAGAACGGTAACATAAACTTCTAACTTTTCATCCTTCAACTCAGGGCTATCTTCAATCCACTCTAATTGACTCCCCTTCAATAAAGCCTTAAACGTTTTTAACATAATCTGGTTTCATCTCCTTTAATCTTGATAAGATCTTGCCCTCTCCCTATATCCCTCTCCCACGGGAGAGGGACTTTTCCCCCTTCTCCTGCGGGAGAAGGGGGCAGGGGGATGAGGGGCAGTTATTACACAACTCATTTAGGTTTGCTATAGTAAAAATCTAACCATTAAAGCTCGACTTCCTGTCCTGGGGTGCGATCGCGTAAATCAGCAAAATCTTCATCTGTAAAAACCAGTTCCTCTTCTTCTATTGCTCGTCTAAAACGGAACACTCCATTCCAGAAAGTGTCACCCGCTTGGGTTAGCTCTCTCCCTTCTAAACGCTTTTGTAGAACAGAGAACAAAGAAACTTGCTCTTCCTGGGATAACTCATCCAAGCCCTGAATCATTTCCTGTAATGTCATTATTTTACCTCCAGCACATGGCTATAATTATACCTTTGCGATCAGGATTAACTTTTTTCTCACTTGGGCTTTAGGGGCGATCGCTTCCCTGCTATCTCACCATGATTCCGAGATGGTTGAGATGGCTTCATTTCACTGCGTTCCATTCGCCATGCCAAGCTTGGTAGAAGTCAGGATAGGAGAGACTTTGGGCAATCTTCGAGAGACATTTGTAGAAGATGAGAAACAGTCGAACGTTGTTTTTGTAGGTTTTACGATTGAAATGAGGTTGGAGAGCAGAAACAACGGTTTTTGGGTTTTCCTCAATGGTGATGATTTTCTCTAAAGTCTTAGCCGCCCACCAACGGGTATTTTCATCCTCAGTCTGCTCCAGAACTTTCCCCAGAGCGGCGATCGCCTGGGCATTTCCAGCGTCGATTTTCCCTAAACTCTCAGCCGCCAGCCTACGGGTATTTTTATCCTCAGTCTGCACCAGAATTTTCACCAGAGGGGCGATCGCCTCTTGATTTCCTTGTCCAATTTTCCCTAAACTCTCAGCCACCCACCAACGGGTGTCTTCATCCTTACTCTGCTCCAGAACTTTCCCCAGAGCGGCGATCGCCTCTTGATTTCCTTGTCCGATTTTCCCTAAACTCTCAGCCGCCCACCAACGGGTATCTTCATCCTCACGCGGCTCTAGAAGTTGCACCAGAGCAGCGATCGCCTCTTGATTTCCTTGTCCGATTTTCCCTAAACTCTCAGCCACCCGCCAACGGGTATATTGATCCTCAGTCTGCTCCAGAAGTTGCACCAGGGCGGTGATCGCCTCTTGATTTCCTTGTCCAATTTTCCCTAAACTCTCAGCCACCCACCAACGGGTGTCTTCATCCTTACTCTGCTCCAGAACTTTCCCCAGAGCGGCGATCGCCTCTTGATTTCCGGGGTCGATTTTCCCTAAACTCTCAGCCGCCCACCAACGGGTATATTCATCCTCACGCGGCTCTAGAAGTTGCACCAGGGCGGCGATCGCCTCTTGATTTCCTTGTCCGATTTTCCCTAAACTCTCAGCCACCCGCCAACGGGTATATTGATCCTCAGTCTGCTCCAGAAGTTGCACCAGGGCGGTGATCGCCTCTTGATTTCCTTGTCCAATTTTCCCTAAACTCTCAGCCACCCACCAA
>NZ_JAQOSO010000089.1 GCF_030068505.1 Roseofilum capinflatum BLCC-M114 | reverse complement strand
CCTCATCCCCCAGCCCCTTCTCCCACGGGAGAAGGGGAGAAAAAGTCCCTCTCCCACGGGAGAGGGATTTAGGGAGAGGGAAACCCCTCACGAGAAGATTATGACTGAAATCCAAAATCCTATTTTCACGCTCTATGCTTTCCACTTTTGGTCAGATTTTGACCAAGGCTATCAAATGCCCGCCAAAAATGCCGAGGAACTCTGGCAAACCTTCGCCACAACGGTTGCGACTGCTTTTAACAGTGAAGAGCTGAAAACCTTCCGCGCCAACTTGCATCCAATTCAAGAAAATGAACCCTGGCAAGACCTGATCAAAGGACAACGAAAACTGAAGTTAAGCCAAATTCTCTTAACTCCAACCCTGCAAGCTAAAGGAGCATTTCGCGCCGAAAAGTTGCAAGATGTCTATCTAGGCGAACTGACACTTTTTTTAGATAAACGTGACCGAAAATTACCGCTTTTTTGTCACCAAATCAACGGTTTTAATCCCAATAATATTCTTTCCTATTCTACCCTAAATCCGTCTCTAGGTCAAAGCTTTTTCCTCTATGCAGAACCCAGTCAACCCATTGCCCTGAAAGACTATCGCGCCCTAGCGGATGATTGTGTAACCGGATTATTTCCCGATCGCCCCACAGAAATCATCCCCCATCATTTACGCCTCACCCAGGGACAATTGTTCGGTAGCCCCTTATTCCTGTACGAAGCGGAAAATACTTATATTTTAGTCTGGCTCAAATTCAAAGAAAATAGCCTATCTTCTTTTAGCAATAGCTTCAACCAATCCCTAAAAGAACTACTCTGCTTTCGCCATAAAATCCTGTTCACTACCCAACAATCGAAACAATACTACCAAAGAGCGCAAACCCTAGCCAGCGAACTCGAACAACAAATTCCCCAGTTTAGCCAAATTGAGCAAGAAACCGATGACGAAAAACGGTTAAAGGACTTGAAAACCTTGCTCAAAGAGATCCGCAAACGGGGATTTGAGTATAGCAAAACCCTGCGCCTTTTGCGGGAGTGCTACAACACCACAGACACTAATATCAAGAATTTTCAAAAGGCATTTACTGAGATTAACCAAGCGAAATTGACCGATGATCATTTCCCCTTCTGGGATTCTTTTCTCGACTTAGCGAAAAACACTTATCTGCAACAAATCGAAACTGACTTAAATTACTTACTCGCGGGTCAAAACCTGTTTCAAGAAATGATTGCCACGATTCGCGGTATGTTAGAAATCGAGCAAATTGAAGCCGATCGCGCATTAGAAGAGCAGCTCGTTAAACAAGTGAAATCTAGCCGCAAATTACACCAAGACATGGCGGATCAAGTCCGGGAAAGCAAGGGATTACAAGAGAAATTAGTCGCTCTAGAAGACGAGATTAAAAGCAATAACGAACAAGAAGCCGTTAGTAGCCGCAACTTAAATATTACCATCGGGGTCGTCGGTGGCGGCATGGCTGCTGCCAGTGTCATTGCCACCAGCTACGCTCTGATTACACCAGAACAACCCCTGCTCATGCCTTGGGAAGTTAATGCTACTGTGGTACATCCATTTGTACAATCAGTGGGTTGGAGTCTCTTATTCGGGGCACTGCCGTTATTGATTTGGCTGGTTATCTTGCTATGGCAACGCAAACCCAAGGGAAGAAACGAAAAGGAGTAGGCCCTAGAGCATTTTGCTAAAATAGTGACTACTATTAAAGATTGCTCCTAATCATGATTGCCTCTATCCTGAGTTTAAGTCTACTGCCCTTCGCTCAACGCAGAGTACGGCGAAGTCTCCTTCTGATCGTCCTCCTATTCACCACCTGGGGACTCGTCATCAGTTGCGGTTCATCTGTGAACCAGGTGAAAAACTTGCAACTTGGACAAGGAGAACAGATTATTGTTTTGGGTGATAGCATTGCTTCGGGGTATGGACTGAACCCAGAGCAAGCTTTTCCCAGTCTTTTAAGTCGTCGGTTGAATGTGCCGATTCTGAATCAGGGGGTTCCAGGGGATACAACGGCTATGGGGTTAGCACGGTTGCAAACGGATGTGCTGGATGAAAATCCCTGGTTGGTGATGGTGGAGTTGTCGGGGAATGACTATCTACAGAACATCGCAGAAACGGAGACTGAGGAGAATTTACGGCAAATCATTACGCAGATTCAAGCTCAGGGGGCGATCGCCGTTATATTGGGGATTAATGTGGGAGTTGTGGGGGACAAATACGATCGCATGTTTGAGCAGTTGGCAAAGGAAACCCAAGCCTATTTGATTCCCCAGATTCTCAAGGGTTTGCTCAGAGACGAGAAATACCGACAAGATGATATCATTCATCCGAGTGCGGCTGGCCATGAGGTAATCGGCGATCGCATCTTCAAAGGCTTACAACCCTTACTCAAAGCCGCTAAGATTCCCCCAAACCTTGAGAATTTGGCGATCGAATAGTCAGAAAAAATGTTAACCTTTGTAAAGTATCAGGGGTGTGGCAAAGAACCTGGTAAGATACCTGTCGAAACTCTCCGATCTTATGAAGGGAAATCGTTATGAGCTGGGAAACTGTGCGCCGACATCTTTCCGAATTAACGGAATTAATTAGTCAATTGGAGTATGAAAACCTCAACCCGGAACAAAAGAAAGCCAAAGCTTCCCTAATTGAGACCTATGAAACGATGAGAACCCGTGTGATTGCAGAGTATTGGCGCGAAATAGAGATGAAAGGCTCTTATATGTCAGAAGATGCTGGATTAATGGGAGTAGCCGAACAATTAAAAGATGCCTTAGAGGCCGATGGCAATTATTTAGGCAAAACTCAAGAAGCCTTTGATGCATTTATGGCCGATTTACAACAGTTACGCTAATCTAGCGCTACCCCCTAGGACATTCGGGAATAAGCATGTATATTTTAGGAGTGGGTCATGGGAAAAACCAGGGCGATCGCCATCGGCATTAATCAATATCAACATTTCCAACCGTTAAGCTATGCCCAACAGGATGCCCAGGCATTTTCAGATTTTTGGACATACCAAGCGGGGTTATCCCTAGATCAATGCTTACTCTTGAGTGAGGTATCACAACCCATTCAAGGGGAATCCACTTACCCCGATCGCCCCACGATAGAAGGGTGGATCGACAAAATCTGTCGGCGCGAGCATCCCCAATTCCAGCTCGATGGGGAAGATCATCTCTGGGTGTTCTTTAGTGGTTATGGTTCCAGTGTCGATGGCCAAGACTATCTAATGCCCATTGAGAGCGATCCCAATCAAGTCACCACCACGGGCATCTCTATGGCTTGGCTATTCAACTCTCTAGCCAACTTACCAACCCAAAATCTGTTGGTCGTGTTAGACATGAATCGGCCATCAAGTTTGCAAATTGGGGGACTCTTAGGGAACCAAACCGCAAATTTAGCACGAGAGCTAGAAATTACCACCCTTCTTTCCTGTCAACCGGGTCAATTTTCCCAAGAGACCTTAGAATTACGACAAGGGTTATTTACGGCTGCTTTGCTGGAAGGATTGCGATCGGGTCAATGTAGTACATTAGCGAGTTTAGATCACTATCTGCACCGTCGGCTAATGGAATTGAGCGATCAACACAATCGACCCAACCAACAAGCCTTGATGGTGGTGAATCCTCCCGGCCGAGTTCATCGGGTGATTTTACCGATTGAGGAACCCAAAACAGAGGAATCTCTTTCTCCCTCTTCCAGTACCACCGAACCGTTAAGCGTTCCCTCCGGTTCTGGGGGCGTTCCTCAGCCAAGCCCTGTTGCCCAGAAAACCTCAACAGATATTCGTAAGCCTATGGAACCTGACAAAAAACCCCAATCTCAAGACCCCAAATCCAATGAAGAAGATGCACAGTTTTGGCGATTACTGATTCTGGCTTGGGGGGGTATCGCTCTGATTTTAATTGGAGGAGTATTTTTACGCAATCGTAATGCATTGACCACGGTAGAAGGACAACCCAGCCCGGCAGTGACTGAGCCGGTTCAGGGTTCTCCAGCCCCTTCTCCAGCAGCAACTCCTTCAGAAGTGGTGGTGATTCCAGCCCCTGCTCCAGAAGCGGTGACTCCAGCAGCGACTCCAGCTCCTTCTCCAGCGCCTTCCCCGGAACCGGTTCCCCAAGCTCCGGCAACGGTGGAACCACCGGCGGCTCAACCTGAACCAGCGAGTCCCCCAACGCTCTCAGAAGTGACGAGTATTTTAGGCTCTCAGCAAGCGTCACCGTATGTAAAAGCGATTGAAGAAGCGCGGAAAATTTCAGCCGATAATCCAGCCTATGCCGAAGCTCAAGGAAAAATTGAGCTATGGGGTCAAGCGATTATGGATATTGCCATGGGTCGAGCCGCTCAGGGAGAATTTGAGAAGGCGATCGCTGCTGCTCAACTGGTTCCATCGGAAGTATCGGTGTATTCGCAAGCCCAGAGCATGATTCCTTCCTGGCAACAACAAGTAGCCCAATCGCAAGCCAATCAGACGGTGATTCAGCAAGCCAGTAGTAAGGTCAATACCAATCAAGCCTCGTCCTATAATCAGGCGATCGCCCAGGTGAAGACCATTGGAGCCGATCAACCGCGATATAGCCAAGCCCAGCAGTTAGCCAACCAATGGAGTCGTGAAATTCTCAGAATTGCCTATCGGCGGTTAGCCAGCGATGGCCCCGCAGCAGCGATCGCTGCGGCTGAGTTGGTTCCCCAAAATACGGCAGCTTATGCAGAGGCCCAACGGGCGATCGCCGTCTGGCGGACTCGCTTGTAGCCTCTAGCCCTACCTTCCCACAGATCGACCCCTGTGAAGGGATACAACCAGTCGGTTGTATCCCTTATTCATTAAAAGCTTTAAACTTCTTTACGCACAGTTACCCTTCTAATCTTTTATACTGGCCAAGCTACCCATCCAGACAACTCCCCTATTTTTCCGTTTATTTCAATCCCATGTCCGATGAGTATGTTGTGGTTAAAGCAAGTGAATATACGGCCCTTCAAGAGGAAATTGAACGGCTTAGAGAACAGGTATGGGAACTGGAAAAAACAACCCAGACACAGCCAGAGCCGGTTCAGATTGCCCAGGAAAAAGCCCTCTTAGCGGTTATTACTCGTATTCGTCAATCTCTGGATGTAGAAACCATTTTTCAATCGACTGCCAGAGAAGTACGGCAGCTTTTGAATGCCGATCGGGTGGGGATGTATCAGTTTGGCGAAAACTCGAATTACCAATGGGGGGAATTTGTCTCCGAGGATGTCTTACCCCCTTTTTCTTCTACCTTAGCTGCTCGCATTGAAGATCACTGTTTTGGCGATCGCTATGCCCAATATTACCAAGAAGGGCGAATGTGGGCCTGTGATGACATTTATCAAGAGGGTTTAAACATTTGCCATATTCAGATCTTGGAGCAATTCCAAGTGCGAGCCAATTTAGTCGTTCCCCTACTCAAAGGAGAAACCTTATGGGGGCTTCTATGCATTCATCACTGTCGCGCTCCTCGATGTTGGCAACCCCAAGAAATAGAGTTTGTTTCCCATATTGCCGTTCATTTAGGAGTCGCACTACAACAAGCGGAAGTCTTAAGGGGACAAAAGCAGCAGTCAGAGCGGTTAGCTCAAGCTGTTGCTCAAGCTGTAGAACGGGAACAGGCGATCGCGGCTGTGATCACCAAAATCCGTCAATCCCTAGATCTCAACACCATTTTTCGTACCACCACCCAAGAAGTTCGTCAGCTCCTCAAAGCCGATCGAGTCGTCATTTATCGCTTTAATGAAGACTGGAGTGGTGAATTCTTAGTAGACTCCGTTGATCCCAACTGGAAATCCTTAATTATCTGTCAACAAGAAAATCCAGAGTTAAACTGCAAGATTAGTGAATGTAGCCTCAAAAATCTAGAGCATTTGTCCTTCACTGATACTCATTTACAGGCAACCCAAGGGCAATTATTTAAGCAAGTGCAATTATTTCGGGTGTGTTCTGATATTTATACCCGTGATTTTTCAGACTGTTATATTCAGGCGTTAGAATCCTATCAAGCCAGAGCCTATGCCATTGTAGCCATTTATCAACATCAGCGTCTTTGGGGCTTATTAGCCGCCTTTCAAAACTCTGGGCCCAGAGATTGGCAAGAGATTGAAATTAATTTCTTAATTCAAATCAGCTCCCAGTTAGGTGTTGCTATTCAGCAAGCCCAGCTATTAGCCCAAACTCAAAAGCGCTCGACCGAATTACAAACCACCTTAGAAGCGCAACTGAAAAAACGGGCAGAAGAATTAGAAGAAGAAGCACAACGAGAGAGAGCGATCGCAGAAGTCATCGATAAAATTCGTCGCACCTTAGATTTAGAGACCATCTTTAAAACGGCTGCCACAGAAGTTCGGCAATTACTCAACGCCGATCGCGTCGGTATTTTTGCCTTTGATCCCCACTCCGATCAAAAAGTCGGGCAATTTATTTCCGAAGATGTTATTCCTCCCTTTGACTCAACCTTACAAAAACTCGTACAGGATCGGTGCTTTCACGATCATCATCAAATCCATTATCATCAAGGTAAAATTCAAGCCATTTCTGACATTCAAACCGCCAACTTATCTCCTTGTTATTTTAATATCTTAAACCAATTTCAAATCCGAGCCAACTTAGTTTTGCCCCTGGTAAAAGGGGAACAGTTATGGGGCTTGCTCTGTATTCATCAATGCTCAGAACCCAGGGCTTGGCAACCGAAGGAAATAGAATTCACTCGTAAAATTGCCATTCAACTGGGGGTCGCACTACAACAGGCAGAATTACTCTCCCAGGCTCAAAAGCGATCCAGCGAACTGCGAACCACTTTAGCGGATTTAAATGCCATTGTTGATAATTTGGCCGATGGATTATTGGTCACAGATACCCAAGGAAAAATCACCCGATTTAACCCGGCTTTGTTAGCCATGTTTAATTTAGAAAAATGGCAATTACAAGGGCAGAATATTTGGACGATATTTTCTCCAGAATTGCATGAATTAATTACGACAATTCACAATCGGAATCAGGAGATTGTAACCCTGAATGTGAAGTTAGGCAACAATCGGGAAGGTCAAGCCCTAGCTACCAGTATTATTAAAGAGGGAGAAGGCATGGAAGGGGATCAATGTATGGGTTCAGTCATTCTGATTCGAGATGTCACAGTAGAACGGGAAGTAGATCGGATGAAAACTGACTTTTTGAACACCGTTTCCCATGAATTACGCACACCGTTAACCTCCGTTTTAGGGTTTGCGGAAATGATTCAGGAAAAATTAGAAGACGTGATTTTTCCAGTGACGGTGCAAGAAGAGAGAAAAGTCAAGCGATCGGTGATTGCAGTGAGTAATAATATTGAGATTATTATCTCCGAAGCGGAACGCCTAACCTCCTTAATTAATGACGTTTTAGATATTGCTAAGATGGAATCTGGGCGAGTCGATTGGAATATTCAACCCGTCGATCCACAAGTCATTTTAGATCGAGCGATCGCGGCAACATCCTCTTTAATTGAACGGAATCATTTACAGTTCGTTAAAAATATTGACCCCAATCTACCCATGATTCAAGTCGATCGCGATCGCATTATTCAAGTCGTCATTAATTTAATCTCTAATTCCGTAAAATTTACTGAACAAGGAACGATTACTTGTAAAGCTAAGGTAGTGGACAATCATCTAATGATTTCCATTATTGATACGGGAATCGGAATTGCCCCTGAAGATCGGGATACAGTATTTGAGCGATTCAAGCAAGTGGGAGACATTTTAACCAACAAACCCAAAGGGACTGGCTTAGGATTACCCATTTGTAAACAAATTATTGAATATCATGGGGGCAAAATTTGGGTGGAAAGTACCCTCAATCAAGGAAGTGACTTTTCTTTCTTGCTTCCCTTAGATGCAACCGTTGTCAAAACAGATATGTTAGAGGAGTTCAATGAATAAACAAGTAAATAAAAAAGTTTTAATCGCTGATGATGAACCCAATATTCTGATCCTTATGGAACAAGCCTTAGAAAAGCTCGAAGATGAAGATGACGTAATATTACTCACGGCTAAAAATGGCCAAGAAGCATTAGAAATTATTGAACAAGAAAAACCTGATTTAGTCTTTTTGGACGTGATGATGCCGAAAATGAATGGATTAGAAGTTTGTGCCCAAGTTAAGCAAAACATAAGCTTGGATCATATCTATATTATTATGCTCACCGCCAAAGGTCAAGAGTTTGACAAAAAAACGGGGATTGCTGTGGGCGCTAACTTATATATGACTAAACCTTTTCGACCGAAAGAAGTGTTAGCAAAATCTAGAGAAATTCTTGGATTTTTATATGAGTAATGGTGAATGATTAACCTCAAGTTTAAAAAAATCATCCTCAAACCAAGGATGAAAGGATTAATTCAGCGACTCTTGGATGATGACCATCCGATTGCGGTTTTGGATGACCATCAAAGACCAATTATTGGAGATTTGAATTTAGGGGATGCTCAAGCCTATGAAATTTCTGTAGAGAACTCGATTGTAGGTTGGGTCGTAAGTCCTCTATTGGATCATCCCATCACACAAATGCTTATTTACTTGATTGAAACAGAAATTAACAAGAAAGTTTTAGCGGTTGATGCTTTAGACAAATACGAAGAACTCAATTTTTTATATGATATTTCTGCAAAACTGTCTACTTGCCTGAATGTGCAGGAAGTGATCAAGCTGATGGCAGATGAAGCCTTAAAACAAATTCCCGGTAATGCCCTAGTAGTGATGATTTACCAGGATGGGATGATGCAAACATTTTACCCAAAACAAAACGAAAATCAAGTTATATTAGGTCAAAAAATATCTGCTAATTTAGGAATTTATGGCCATGTTTTTAAGACGGGGCAAGCAGAAATTGTTAATCAAGTTAATTTAGATACTCGCTTTATTTCACAACCCTTTAAGATTGCTTCTTTAATGTGTTGCCCCTTAATGACTCAAACAGGAAAATTAGGCGTAATTCAAATTAGTAGCGATCGCACTTTAGAATATACAGCCCAAGATCTAAAATTATTTATTGCCCTAGCGTCCCAAGCCGCCGCCTCTATTCAAAATGCCTTATTTTATGAACAACTCCGAGAGTATTCCCATACCTTAGAACGGAAAGTTGCTGAAAGAACCGCCGAATTAGAGAAGGTCAACCAGGAATTAAATCAACTGGCGAATTTAGATGGTTTAACTCAAGTGGCGAACCGTCGCTGTTTACAAGAAACTTTTAATCGAGAATGGTATCGCCTGGCCCGAGAGCAAGGGCCTTTATCGATGATCATTTGTGATGTAGACTATTTTAAGCGCTATAATGATACCTATGGGCATCAGATGGGAGATGAATGCTTACAAAAAATTGCCCAAACTTTGAAAAGAACCTTAAAAAGACCAGCCGATTTAGTGGCTCGATATGGGGGAGAGGAATTTGTGGTGGTGCTACCCAATACTCAAGCATCTGGTGCTTGGATGGTGGCTCAAGAAATTCAAAGCAATGTGCGAAACTTAGGGATTGAGCATCAAGCGTCTTTGGTAAGTCCATTGATCACGATGAGTATGGGAATTTCTTCGACTATTCCGACCCATTCCACATCAGGAGAAGAGCTATTTCAAGTGGCGGATCAAGCCCTGTACGAAGCTAAAAAACAAGGGCGCGATCGGATGATATTTCGGGAATTTAAATCCCCTATCTCTCCATCACAACGGCCAGAACCTAGACGCAATGACGGTTTTTCTAGATTATAGTGGGGGAATGGCCAGCAACGGCGCATTTTAAGTGTTTCATTGCTACACTAAGATCTGATCAAAATCTCTCACCTTGAGAATCGAAACGCTATGGTTGATGACAACACCCAACCCTCTGTTCCCCATGTCGTGATTGTCGGAGGAGGCTTTGGGGGACTTTATGCAGCCCAAGCCCTAGGCAAAGCGCCGGTTAAACTGACATTAATTGATAAACGAAATTTTCACCTATTTCAACCTTTACTCTATCAAGTGGCGACGGGGAGTGTATCCCCAGCCGATATTTCTTCACCCTTGCGTCTGGTTCTCAATCAAAATAAAAATACTCAAGTTCTGTTAGATCGGGTAACGGATATCGATCCCGATCGCCAACAGCTCACCCTCGGCGATCGCACCCTCTCCTACGATACCCTGATTCTGGCCACAGGCGTGAAGCATCACTACTTTGGTAATGACCAATGGCAAAGTATTGCCCCTGGCTTGAAAACCATTGAAGATGCTCTGCTCATGCGTCGTCGCATTTATGGGGCTTTTGAAGCCGCAGAAAAAGAAACTGACCCCGAAAAACAAAAAGCCTGGCTCACCTTCGTGATTGTGGGCGGTGGCCCGACTGGCGTAGAATTGGCTGGGGCGATCGCCGAACTGGCCCATAGCGTTCTCAAAAATGACTTTCACCACATCGACACCACCAGCGCCCGAATTTTGCTTCTAGAAGGCATGGATCGCATTTTACCCCCTTACGCGCCAGAATTGTCCGCGAGAGCAGCATCAGACCTCACTCAGCTAGGGGTAACGGTACAAACCCAGACCCTAGTCACCCAGGTAACCGAAGGGGCCGTAACTGTGCGTCAGGGAGAAACGGAAAAATTAATTCCAGCCCGTACCATCCTCTGGGCCGCTGGAGTCAAGGCTTCTGGACTGGGTAAAGTGCTGCATGAGAAAACCGGAGTCGCCCTAGACCGAGCTGGCCGGGTGATGGTCGAAGAAAACTTAAGCGTTTCGGGCTATCCCAATATCTTTGTCATTGGCGACTTAGCCAACTTCTCCCATCAAGGCGATCGCCCCTTACCCGGTATTGCTCCAGTAGCTATGCAAGAGGGCAAATATGTGGCCCAATGGATCAAACGGGAACTGCGCGGCCAAAGCCATGCTCCATTCCGCTATACCGAAGTGGGCAGTCTGGCGGTGATTGGGGAAAATGCGGCGGTGGTAGACTTAGGATGGATTAAGCTCACGGGCTTTATCGCCTGGTTAACCTGGGTATTTGCCCATATTTACTATTTAATTGAGTTTGATAATAAATTAGTGGTGATGGTGCAATGGGGATGGAACTACCTCACCAGAGGCCGAGGAGCGCGGTTAATCACCGGTGAAGATTCCCTGTTAACCATTACTCCAGAAAATCTGGATACGACGGAAGAGATGCCCCTTCCAGCGATCAAAAATTAAAATAATGCAGGGGAATTATGGCACGACAACCTTCTAACCGTCCATCTGAAGAGAGTCCTTCTTGGGTGAAACAGCAAACGCTGAAGAGCTTGCGATCGCTCATTAGGGGGTTACAGGCGATCGCCGATCGCCTAGAAACCCCTCCCCTTTCCGATCCCCAAAAGCCTCTTTTTCCCGTCTGGGATCAACTTTTAGCATGGGTGCGTGGAAAGTTGTCCGATCCCTGGAATAGCACCATCAATGATTTTGACCTCAGTTTGCTCATCGGTGCAGTCATCACCCTAGTTCTGATCCTCTCCGTTTCCCTCATTCCCCGTCCGGCTCCAGAAGTGGCACAAGTCCCCGAACCTCCGCCAGAGGTAGAAGTCCCAGAGATTGCCCCAGAACCCGAACCCTCTCCAGAGGCGATCGCCCCAGAACCTGAACCTATACCCGAACCTATACCCGAAGAATCCGAACCCGAACCCCCAGAACTCTCAGAAATAGAAGAACCCGTTGAGGAAGAACAAGAGGAGGAAGAAGAAGAAATAAACGAACCCATTCCGGTGGAAATTGCGCCCCCACCCCCTCCCATTCTTACCCCCGAACAACGGTTAATTGTCACCATTCAAGAACAAGTCAACCAATTAACCGAAAAATATGAAGAGGGTTTAATTGATTCTCTGCAAGCTGATTTCTTGAATAGTCTCCTCGTGCTAAAAGTCGATCGGCGCTGGTATGATGTACCCTTAGAACAACAAAAGCGCCTCGCGAATGATATGTTGCGGCGTGCCCGCAAACTCGATTTTGCTCGTTTGGAAGTTGTCGATCTTGACGGTCATTTATTAGCCCGTAACTCCGTTGTGGGAACCAACATGGTGATTCTCAAAGCCCAAGACTTTGAAGCCACTTATAGCAGTGAATGAGTTAGTTCTATCAAATCCTTACAGCGCTTTGCGCGGTAATGAGGTACAGCAGGGAAAGATCCCCCCTAACCCCCCTTAAAAAAAGGGGGGAACCAGAAAGTCCTGCTTTTTAAGGGGGATTTTCCGCAAGCGGACATGAAAGGGGGATCAAAATGTACCTCATAGCAGCGAAAACTGCTGTATCGTGCTTTGGGCGCTCTATGTTGTCCTACTTTCGCATCTCTAGCCAGTAGGGTGCGTTAGCGACAGCGCAGGGCACCAACTGCTGAGGCAAAAGAAACCGGGTTTCTGCCCAACTTGCGGACACCAACGAAAAGAGACCCAATAAGTCCCTCTCCCGTGGGAGAGGGATTTAGGGAGAGGGCAAATTACGCTACACTCAAACCATAGCCCCCCCCTCAACGCCATGAACGAAGAACGCATCCCTGCCTACCTCAACCTGATCCAAGAACTGCTCACCTGTCCCAGTGGTGAAGAAGCGCAACGGCTCAACGACAACCGCGAGTTGCTGGATCGGGACTTTTTGCTCACCTGCGGACTGATGGCGCAACGGATGCAGGAAGAGGGGAGGGAAAATGAGGCCCGGTTTCTGCTCGACCTGGTGCAACAGTTGGCACAAGCACTAGACCTGGAGGGGGGAGAAGGAGGAGCAAACGTGACCGAGCAAGAGTATTTAAGTTTTCTGATGGAAGTGTTGCAAGCCACAGCAGACAGCAACGGAGATGCAGCAGTCGTTCATCCCCTCTTGCAACAGAACCTAGACAAATTAGACTTAAACTTGGCCCAGATCTTGAAAGCTTGGCATACAGAAAGACTAGAAACCGCAACTTCCTCAGAGCGGGAATTTATTGCAAATGTTCTCTATAACTTTAATCTGATCGTCTCTAGCTTTCGCTATGGCAGCAGAGCCAACACTATCGAAATTGCCATCGCTTGTCTAGAGATAAACTTACTCGTCTTTACTCGCCAAGATGCTCCAGAGGATTGGGCAAGAGTACAAAATAGTTTAGGAACTGACTACTGTAATCGCCTGCGGGGAGAGCGCGAGGAGAACCTGGAGCGGGCGATCTCCTGTTATGAAGCCGCTTTAGAAGTGTATACCCCCAGCGCCTATGCTGAATATTGGGCAACGACCCAAAATAACTTGGGAAATGCTTACAGAAATCGCCTGCGGGGAGAGCGAGCGGAGAACCTGGAGCGGGCGATCGCCTGTTATGAAGCGGCTTTAGAAGTGTATACCC